>JANLZV010000195.1:0-5683 GCA_031366425.1 Pyrinomonadaceae bacterium
CGTTAATCGGAGCATTGCCAAAGACCTCGCCTGAAACCGAAGTCGATTCCGATTCCGATAAACTTATTCGATCAACCACGCCGTCAACCTGATAGTTGTTGTTTCCCGCGCCGCTACCTGCGCCTCGTTGCAGATCTGCCAGAACCTGCAGTCTAGAAAATGGCGAATCCTCTTCTCTCGCTGCTTGCAGCCGCTCAGCCACCGCCGCCTTTTCATCTATCAACTGCTTGTTCAATCCTTCGACCAACCTCACATATGTCTTCTGGCTAAAGCTGCTCTGCGTCTGCACGGAATGGCCACGTTTCGTGCCGTAATAGAACTGACGCGGATCGCCCGCGTAGTCCTGCTGAATGTACTTCACCGATTCGTCAACCAGACCGACCGCTACTTCAGCAGACACAGGCTTCCCGTTCACGTCTTTGGTAGTGATAACCAGAGTCCCCTCTTCGCGCGGCTGATACTGCTCACGGTCAGCCTTTACTTCGACCGAGAGAAATTGCTGCACTGGGGGGACGACCAGCTGCTTCGTGTCGACATGCAATTCCGCATTACTCACCATCGCCGCGTTCAGATAAATATTTGGAACGTGCTTTTCTTCGATCGGCAATTCAATCAACTTGGCAGTGCCGGTCATGTGAATCAGCTTGTAGCTGTAGATATCCTCAGCCTCGACACTGAACAGAACGTAGCGATCAGCTTGAGAGTCGCCTTCGGAAACAAACAGCATCACCGGAGCCGTCTCTCCGGCCCGTACCGTTTCCTTGTCGACGATGATCTCGACGCCGTTGTAACGGTAACCGAGTTCGGATGATTGGTTGGTAGCGACGAACACCACGGTCTCAGCCTTAACCGGCGGAAGAAAACGATCCCGCTTCGCGCTTCCCCGTTGGCTGCTTTCCCAGGCGACGCGGTAATAGCCGTCGCGTTGCGGCGTGAAAGTTAGCTGCGCACTGCCGGCGGCGTCAGTCTTCAAAGTTTGCGTGGATATATCTTCGTGTTCAAAGCCGCGAAATTTCAGCCGCCATCCTTTTTGGTTTTTAATTGCGGCAGCTGGAAATGTTTTCGACTTGGCGCGCAACTGCCGCAGTTCCTCGCCTTTAACTTCTCGACCGGTCGGATCCAACCAGACTTCCCACCAGTAGTCTCGCGTAACTTTCACAACGCCTTCGGTCATGACTGGTTGTTCGTTCGCGTCCAACGCTTTGATGTCGACGGTAACCTTGTCGAGGGGCCGGTAGATGTTGCGCTGAGGCCGCGGATAGACGTAATAACGCTGGCGAGTGACGCGGACAGTATCGTTAGCGATGATTTCGCGCCGGGATGAATCAGTGACCCGCGCTTCAATCCGATATTCGAAATCCTGATTGTAATTTTCGCGCGGCGTGTCGAAAGTTAGAGTCGCCTTTCCAGTCGCGTCGGTCTTGATGGTTTCGCGTTTGATAGCCTGGCCCTGGCCGTAGGAATAGCGGCGGCGCCCAGCGTCGATGTCCTCGTAATACCATTCGTAATCGCGGTATGGATGCCAGTAGTGATAGAACGGGCTCTGATAGACGACCACTTCCACCGCCGCGTTCGCGACGGGGCCGCCAAAATAGTAGTCAGCCTGGATGTCGACTTCCACTTGCTCTCCCAACCGGAAAGCTTTTTTCTTTCCGTCTTGTTCGGGTGTCTTGACGGCGACTTTAAACTCCGGGAGTTTATATTCCTCAAGCCGGAAAAGCTTCGCACTCCCAATTCCGTTCTGCTTGCCGGCATCCCAAAACTGGATGTTGTACTCACCGAGCGGCAACTCCTGACCAAGTTCAAGGGAACCCCAGGCGCTCCCAAAATCGTTGAGCGTCACTTTGCCTTCGCTA
This sequence comes from Pyrinomonadaceae bacterium, assembly GCA_031366425.1. GTDB lineage: Bacteria > Acidobacteriota > Blastocatellia > Pyrinomonadales > Pyrinomonadaceae > PSRF01. Next base: position 1,857 of record JANLZV010000195.1, read on the forward strand.
ACTTTCGCGCCCTTCGGATCGCTGATTTGATATTCGAGGACCTGACTCGTCGGGGTTGAATAGACGCCGTTACCGAAACGGCGAGCGATGAACTTCCATTGGACCAGCTCCTGAGGCCGATACGCCGGCCGATCTGTAAACGCATAGATTCGCCACGCATCCCCTGCGCCGCCGTATGCGTTTGCGTAACCGTTGACGAAGGCCTGCCGATCGCTGCCGGGACTCGACAGGCTGGCAGCCGCAAAAAGATTTCGCGAGTTGGAAATGTCCTTGAGTGGAAACACCGCGAGCCCGTCGCTGTTGGTGGTCTGCCGCAGCTTTCGCCAGTGCCATTTATTGCTGACGTAGTAGCTTTCCCAGAGGGCGACGGAGGCGTTTGCGATCGGCGCACCAGTCATCGCATTACTCAAATAAGTGAGGGCCTGCTTCGGCGCCGACTTCATGACAAGCGTTACATCGGTAACCAGAATCAGATCGCGCGCGGACAGCGTCCCACCGCGAGCCTCGATCAGATAGGCTCCGGGCGCGAGTTTCGCCTCCACTCTGATCTGTTCGTTGACCGGCTTGTGGTCGCTCTTAGGGTCGAAATTCTTCGACCAGGTCTTGACTACTTCGCGCCCCTGCGTACGGACTTGGCGAAGCCAATTGTTGTCTTCGCTATCACCTTCGCCTTCATCTTCATCCGAGGTAACTGCGAACCGAACATCGCGTGTCAGGTCGATTTTGAAAAGGGTGAACTCCACCCGCCTGAGGTTGCGGACATTCAACCCAAACTGGGTCTCAGAGTCGGGCAAGAAAACGTTTGAAACCCCGACGCTGAGGGTAGGCTCGGTTATGTTTTTAATTCGCTCCTGTGCCTGGTCAAAATAACGCGTCTCGCCTTTCTTGAACTCCCGAGTCAGTCTTCGATAGAGCTCAAGAGCTTTGATGTAATCAACGTCCTGTTGCCACTCACCGTTCTCACGTTGGACCACGGTGCCGTTGTTGTTAACCCATTCGGCATAGTTGAAAAGCGAATCGTCATACCAATCTGTCTGCTTGCCGCCTTTCAAAGACTCTTCAAACTCGTCGGGAATTCGTTGCCGCGTTTCGAAATCGCCGCCGGAGTTGCGCATCGTCATGGCGATCAGGAAATGCAATCTGGCCTTGTCGTTTTCGCTAGCGCTGATCTTCAGCGCGTTTTCCAACACCGGGAGGGGAATGTAGTTTCCGTAATAGCTGTAGTAGTAGTACTCCTCCTGCGTGGGTGGTTGAGCGGCCCGAAAAACTATGCGGACATAACGCTCGCGGGCGCGACTAATTTCGCGTTGCCCGGCCCACCAGTCCAGCGCTTGCTGATAATGAGGCCAGGCGGCGCCCCAGTTCATTTGGTTGCGTCGCGTCCAGAAAAAGTCGCCGAGTGACTCATGCGTTTCGGCCCAGACGAGATCTCGTTCGTCTTCTTTGTCCCCAGTGCGAATCAGTTCTTCGAGTTGCTTTTGGGCAAGTTCAAACTTCGTAGTGTCGGCGGTTTCGGTCGCTGCTTGCGCCCGCCACGACGTGTCAGCGATGCGAAACTCTACCCAGCGCGCTTCTGCAGTTGGCAGTTTGCTGCGGTCGACTTTGCTGTAAATCTCGTTGGCTTTGGCGTAAGAGCCCTGAGCGTAAGTGCGTTCGGCGTCTGCTTTCAGTTGAGCGTAATCGGCCTGCTGGGCCGGCGCGTTGGATAACAGGATGATGAAAGCGATGATGGAGACAATTGTTTTCATAGTCGGATCCGGTACCACAATCTCAGATTTGAAAAAGCTCCGCCGCCTGCGCGCGCGCTTTTAGCGGCAGCGAAGAAGGCTTGGGACAAAATGAATAGGATGGGAGACGACTAGTCCGAAACACTTGATGGACCGTGATGTATGCGTTGCTTAGACCTCTCATCCTGCTCCCGCGTTGCCCTAACTTGGTTTGCCTTGATCTGCGGCCATGAGATGAACGGCAGTGAGCAGTTGGACTTGCGCAACCAGCTAGAGACTTTGTTGAGATTAACCTGCCGCCGAGTCTCGATGCTGACGAGGATTACGTAGGACACATTCCTGCCTGTCCAAACGTATCTGGCATGCTAGCCAAGGACAGACAAGAATGTCTGTCCTACACAAGGCGATCGCGAACCGATCTACTTTAGCCGCGCGCCGTTGGGGACTTCTTCAGCAAACGTAGCAAGCACAGGCTTGTCGCCATCTCCCACCGAAGCCGCGAGCAACATTCCCTGGGATTCATGTCCGCGCATCTTGCGAGGTTTGAGATTTGCAACGACGGCGATCTTGCGGCCCACCAGCTGATCCGGTTCGTAGTGTTCGGCGATCCCAGCGAGTATGGTTCGCGGCTTCTCTTCGCCAATATCAACCGTTAGCAACAAAAGTTTATCGGCTTTCGGAATCCGCTCGGCAGTTAACACCTGGCCTACGCGGAGTTCCACTTTGGTGAAGTCGGTGATGTCGATAAAACTGGCTACCCCGGCAGCCCCGGCCACTGCGTCCGCCTCTGTAGCACCTTGTTGCGGTGGCGCGGGCTGGGTTTCCGGGACCGGAGTGTTGTTCGCAACCGCATCAGCTTCAGTTGCGCGCGCGTCCGTTGCAGACGCAGACACACTGTCTGGCGCCGGGACTTTGGTTTCGTCTGTCTCTCTTATTTCGCTCATTGTTTTCGCCTTGTCTATTCTTGGGAAGACCGGTTGAATGTCGCCGATCGTCGTGCCTTCAGCTAGTTCTCCCCATTTCAAATCTTTCGGATTACAGTCTCCCGGCGAGCTTGGCGAACCGGAAGCGTTTGTGAGTCCGAGCTGCCTCCAAATCTCCACCGTCGCGGTCGGCATGATTGGGTAAAGTAAAACGCAAAGCCAGCGCAGCGCTTCCGCAGCGCGATACAACACCGCCTGCAGCGTTTGCCGCTGTTCCGGATCTTTCGCCAGGGCCCACGGTTTCGACTCGCTGATCATTCGATCGATCCGAACCGTGAGCGCCCAAATAATTTCGAGCGCTCGATTAAAGTTGTAGCTTGAAAACTGGACCAGAAATTGATCACGCATGGTTTCCACAAAACCAGCGATCGTAGTTTCGTCAGTATCAAATCCCACCCGCTTCGCAAACAACAGACGGTCTTCGGAAATCTTTCCGGTGGGAACTTTGCCATCGCAGTAACGCGCAATCATCGTCAGCGTCCGGCTGGTCAGGTTCCCCAGTCCGTTTGCGAGATCGCTGTTGGTGCGTTCGATTAGGGCTTCGTAACCAAACTTTCCGTCCTGCCCGAAGACCATCTCACGCAGGCAAAAATAGCGAATTGCATCGATTGGAAAATAGCGATTCAACACGTCGAGTTCCACCGTGTTGCCCACGGTCTTCGACATCTTCCGGCCATTCGGGTCCAGCCACATGCCATGGGCCACCACGCTGCGGGGTAATTCCACACCCCCCGCCATCAAAAATGCCGGCCAGTAAACCGCGTGAAACCTCAGGATGTCTTTTCCCACGATATGGAGCGCCGGCCAGAACTTCTCGAATCCCACGGCACGCTCTCGTTCCTCGTTGCCAAAGCCGATCGCAGTGATGTAGTTGGTCAGCGCATCGAACCAAACGTACATCGTGTGCGCTGGATCGTCAGGCACCGGCACACCCCAGCTCACCGAACTACTCAGCCGGCTCACCGAAAGATCCTGCAGCCCTCCGGCAACAAAACTCATCACTTCATTTCTTCTTGACTGCGGCTGTACAAACTCCGGTTGCGATTTGTAGAGATTCAGCAACGCCTCGTCGTAATCGCCGAGCCGGAAAAAATAACTCTCTTCAGACACGCGGTCG
>JANLZV010000232.1:0-4930 GCA_031366425.1 Pyrinomonadaceae bacterium
TAAGCAGTATCAGTCATGATTTCCGGTTAATCTTACTCTAAGCGACGCGCAACACGCACGATGTCCGCCTGGCGTTTGAGATCGTCGATGAATGTTTGGGGGTAGCGCACTTATTTATCTTACTGGTTCAATTCCACGATCGTGGCTCCTGAGCCGCCCTGGTCTTGCGGCGCGGCGATGAATCGTGCCACGTGCGGATGGCCTTTCAACATCTCGGCGATGGCCCGGCGTAAAGCCCCAGTGCCATGACCGTGGATGATGCGAACCTGGACCAGGCTGGCCATCGATGCCTCGTCGAGAAACTTGTCAACGGCATCCACTGCTTCGTCCGTTGTCTTTCCAATTAAATTTATTTCTGAGCGGCCATTCTCCTGGGCAGTTTTAAGATGGACTTCGGTGCCGCTGGCCTTGGCGAGGCCGGCAAATTTTTCCGCCTTCGATTTTGGGGCCGGCGCAACCGAAAGCAGCTCGAGATTCTCAAGCTTCTCGCGGAGTCGTAGCGACTTCACCCGCACTTCGGCCTCGTTACCCTTAAGACTGTCGACGATGCCGATCGACCCGAACGAACGGAGCCGCACTTTATCCCCAACCGCAATCTCGCGCGTAGGTCCCGAAACGTAACGCTCCGGTTCGCTTTCCTGAAGTTCGTTAGCGGCGTCAGGCTGTACCACTTGCCCGTCGCGCATTACGCGGACGCCACGCCCGCTGGCGCTGTTGGCAGTGGCGATCGTTTCGCGCTTGCCGCCCGCCTGAGTAATGCGTTGCGTTTCTCGTTTTAACTCCGCCACGCGGCGCTGCGACTCGCGTTCGACCTTCAAACGCGCGGAGCGATCCTGAATTGAAGCTACAAACTCGCGTGATCGTTTTTCAAATTCGTGCACCGTGGCGGACAGGGTTTTTTCAAACGTAGCTTGACGCTCCCGCTCTTTCCGCTCAGCTTCTTGGTTTAGCCCAGCGAATTTCTCCGCCACCGCAGCGCGTTCTTCATCGAGCGCTGCGCGCAGAGTTTCGGCTTCTTCAGCTTCGCGTTTAATGCGTTGAAGGTATTCGGTGGCCTGGCGCGTCGAGTCCTTTACCGAGTTCAAAGCCAGATCGATAACCTGGTTGGGAATGCCGAAGCGCCTGGCAATCTCGAGTCCGGAAGAAGACCCGGCGACGCCGACTATCAGGCGGTAGGTCGGCCGTAAAGTTTTTTCGTCAAACTCCACGCTCGCGTTCAACACCCCCGCTTCGTTTCCGGCGTACATCTTCAAGCCGCTGTAATGCGTGGTGGCCATCACATGTGCGCCGCAAACGCGACGGAGGTGATCGACGACTGCGACGCCTAGCGCCGAGCCTTCTTCCGGATCGGTGCCGGTGCCGACTTCGTCAAGCAACACGAGAGCCGGCGCCTCACAGATCTCGATCATTCGCGAGATGTTGGCCACGTGCGAGGTAAACGTTGAAAGATTTGCGGCCAGCGATTGATGGTCACCAATGTCCGCCAGCACTGAACGGTAAAATGGAACGCGCAATCGTTTCGCCGGGACGGGAAGACCCGAGAGCGCCATCAAACTCAACAGCCCTGCGGTCTTGAGCACGACAGTTTTGCCCCCCGCATTTGCGCCGGAGATCACCATGGCATCGTGGCTGTCATCAAGCGAAAAACTTACTGGGACCACTGCGCCGCCCGAGGAACGGAGGTTTTCTTCCAGCAGCGGATGGCGCGCTTCGACGAACTCCAACGAAGGTGTTTCGATTGGAAGCGCGGACGAGTCGTCCGCGATCCCACGAATCGCCCCGGCGATCTCCGGGATCACGCAGTCGAATCGTAAATGGAACACTGCTTTCGCGTTAATGAAATCAAGTTCTGCTACCGCCTCGGCCGCGCGCGCGAGCGCCGGTAGTTGCTCACGCAGTTCTTCCGAGAGGCCCGCTAGAATCTTCCAGATCTCCCGCGCTTCCGCTTCATGTAGCGCCTGCAATTCGTTGTTTGATTCGATCGTTTCGAGCGGCTCGATAAACGCGGTCGCGCCTGACGACGAGTAACCGTGGGCCACGCCGTTCACGCGGGCGCGGTGATCGGTTTTAACGGGAATTACAAATCGATCGTTGCGAATCGTTACGAGTTCATCCTGAATCGCTTCGCCTGACTTACGCATCACGCCTTCGAGCGCCCGTGTGATACGCGAACGCAGCGTGCCGATCTCGTGGCGGATGCGCGCCAGTTCCGGACTCGCACGGTCGTCAATTTCTCCGGTCGGCAGGATCTTGTTGGCGATGCGCGCGCCCAGGCGACTTAGATCAACCGGTAGATTGTCAACCAGGTGCCAAAGTGCTGGGGAGATCTCGCGCTCCGCGAGAATTGAAGCGCGTGCCGACATCGCCTGTTCGCTGAGACGCTTTAGATCGAGAATCGCTCCCGTATCCAGAGTCGTGCCCTCAACCCGCAGCAGCGCGATTGTTTCAGACGGATCGGCGACTTCGCTGAAACTCCACGTTGCGCCGCGCTTGCGGAGACTTACGCATTCCGAAAGCGCCGCTAAAGCCTTCAGCAGATCGTTGACGTCGTCGAAAGGCCTAAGCGCATTCACACGCGATTGGCCCATGGGAGTTTGCGCGCCACGCCGGATTAAGTCGCGCAGCTCGTGATATTCAAGGATTGTAAAAGCCTGGTCGTGCATGTTGGATACTTCGAGGTTAACAGACGAGTTGCAGCATTCCGGACAACCCGAAAGACTTCTCGCGCGGAACATTTCTCCTGGGAGCGATTTAAGTGGATTCTAACATCGCGGTTAGTATTTCACACTGAGGGGCGAACTGGGGTTGTGTCGCAGTTCAACTCTCAGCGTTAACCCCGGCGAACTCTGCGTCCCTGCGGTGAATGTGTTCGCACCCATTTTTACCGCCGAGACGCAGAGCACGCGGAGACCACGCAGAGACCGAACCTCAAATTGCTACACTACCCGAACTGGAGGCGTGGTTGAGTCTAATTTAGAAACGCCGGCGACGGCGCTCACGTCCGCGGAAAGCGCAGAAAAATAGTTCGGCCGGATTCAGCGTGATGATTTCGGCGCCCTCGTGTTGAACGCGGCCGAGAACAAATTTTTCATCGTCTTCAGTGGCGGCGCTAAAGTCTAAGTCGACAAACTCGACGGTGGCCCCACCACTGGTGACGGCGATTGCTAGTTGTTCGTCGCCGCGTAGCGCGAGGATGTGACGATAGCCATCACTCGGAGCTGGGCTACCAGCCAGCAGTGCGAGATCAATCACAGTCAGCATTCGACCTTCCAGGCTCACCACGCCGAGCACTGATTCTGGCGCTTGCGGCAAGGGTGTCGGTTTTCGCCATTCAGCCACCGTCGAGATGTCACGCTCGCTGACGCCGAAACGTAAAGCGCCCGCCTCGAAGATTCGAAACTTGCGGGGCTGCTCTGAAGCATTCATGGCTACGCTGAACGGCAATTGAGTTGGTTTTTCATCCATACAGATTAGTTCGCATTCTAGCAGCGTATCGAGCAGGCAGCATTAGTGAAAGCAGAAGCCCGACTGTCAGGGAGGGCCAACTCTAAGCCCTCACTTACGTTCGGGGCTTCTGCCGTCCCAGCGTCCCACCGTGGCCAGTCGGGTATCGCCCGAAGAGGGCTTGGGCGAAATTGGCGCTTACCTGCTATAAACCTGTTCTACTGAAAAACTTTAGCCCGGATCACCTGGCACGAGTTGGGAGGCATCATCATGGACGAATTCGATCGCTATCGCGCCGACATGAACGAAAAGCTGCTCGGCAGCAACCATCTTGGCATCAAGCGTTTCTTCGCGCTCGACACGCAGGCTTATGAAGACGGCGCGCTCGATCGCCGAACTAAGGAGTTGTTAGGCCTGGTAGCGTCAATCGTGCTGCGTTGTGACGACTGCATTACCTATCACATCAAGCAAAGTGTCACCGCCGGAGTGACCCGGCCCGAATTTCTTGACGTGTTCAACGTGGCCCTCGTGGTTGGCGGATCGATCACGATTCCACACCTGCGTCGCGCTGTTGATCGGTTGGACCAGGAATTGACCGGAGACGCAGGCGAAGCAGCGCCGCATGCTCATGAGTAGAAGTTTGACCGTCGCCGCTTTTTCAAGTGGATAGTTGGTTCTGGTGGACCATCCGAAATGAACTCAATCAGGCTCGCTTGCTCCGGCTGCGCGGGGCGAGTAACATCACGTTTCCCCCCTAACTAAACTTGAGGAGTCGAACCGTGGCTGACCAACCAGGAGTAAAAACTGTGTCCGATAAACCTTTTCTAACCGACATTAAGACCTTACGCGAGCGGGCGCGTCAGCACATCGAGGATGGCGCTGTGACGCAGGGATATTCGGCCGATCGCGAAACGGCAGTCAAGATTTTGAATGAAGCGCTTGCGACGGAAATCGTCTGCGTGCTGCGCTACCGGCGTCACTATTTCATGGCTTCGGGCATTAACGCTGAAGGCGTGGCGGCCGAGTTTCTCCAGCACTCAAACGAAGAGCAGGCCCACGCCGATCAAATTGCCGCGCGGATCGTTCAACTTAACGGCGAGCCGGATTTCAACCCTGCGGGACTCTTGTCCAAGAGCCACGCCGAGTATGCGGAAGGCGACACTCTGTTGGACATGATCAAGGAAGATCTAGTCGCGGAGCGGATCGCGATCGATAGTTACCGGGAAATGATTCAGTATTTCGGCAACGACGACCCTACCTCGCGTCGGATGCTCGAAGGCATCCTGGCGATGGAAGAAGAGCACGCGGACGACTTGGTGAGTTTGCTTGAAAATATGGGCTAGTTCACCCGGACCGGTTGCGATCAGTTTGAAGTGAGTCTTGAATCGGATGGACCGCCCAGTCAGCAAAGTCTGACAGCGGTCCTTCCGATTTTTCTTTGCGCCGGGATCAATCCAGGCAGTGCATCATTGACTCACCACTTTTG
>JANLZV010000253.1:0-4820 GCA_031366425.1 Pyrinomonadaceae bacterium
CGGCTCGTCTGGATACGCGGCACCAGTCAACCAATTGCTGACTTTCTGCCGCCGCTGATCTTCGTGATCGCGCTCACCGCGCTCTACTCGCTGGCCCATCGCTTCACCCGTTTGCTGTTGTTTCAGGCGCGGCTGCAATTCTCTGTCGACATCGTCCTGGTAACCTGGCTGGTCTGGCACACACAGGTCATCCACTCACCCTATATTGCGCTCTACATCGTAATCATCGCCGTCTCAAGTGTATTTGTTGGGCCAAGAGACGCGATTGTCGCTTCTGTAGGCTGCGCCGTGGCCTTCACCGCCAGCGCGATCGCGATCGTTTCAGGATACGGCGTTCAGCCGGTTAACGAATTGATCGAAGCCGGACGCGCGCAAGCGATCCAGTCGATTGGCTTATTTGACGTCGCTTTTCTGATTGTTGGTCTGCTCTCGGCCCGGCTCGCCGAACGGCAGTCTCGCAGCGATGTACGCCTAATTGCCGCCACACAGTCGTTGGCAAACTTGCGTGCGCTACATGAACGAATTGTAGAGTCGATCAGATCGGGAGTAGTCACCACAGACCTGGACGGGCGCATCTACACCTTCAATGCCGCCGCGGGTGAGATCACCGGCTACCATGCAGACGACGTGCGAGGGCAGGATGCGTCGATCTTTTTCGGCGAAATTAAGGGAATCATCGCTGACTCACTCGAACCCACGAGTGCGCTCGAAAGTTCGCCGCGATTTGAAGCTGACTGTCTGACGCCGGACGGACTGAGACTTCGACTTGGCTTTAGTGTCTCGCCACTTTTTTCCGAAACTGGTGAGACCACCGGAACCGTGATCACCTTCCAGGATCTCACCCACATCCGCGCGCTCGAAGAAACATCGCGACGGCAGGATCGCCTCGCTGCGATTGGAAGGATGGCGGCTTCAATCGCTCATGAGATTCGCAATCCACTCGCGGCGATGCGCGGTTCAATTCAAATGCTGCGGGCCGACATGGACGAGCAGTCTTCCGATACAGAGTTGATGGAGATAATTCTGCGGGAGTCGGATCGACTTAACCGGATCATCAGTGATTTTCTCAGTTATGCGCGCCCGCGTTCGATCATTCAGTCGCAAATCGACGTCGGAGAATTGTTGAAGCAGACGTTTATGCTGCTGCGTCACAGTGATGAAATAAATGAGGACCATGTGATTGTGGAAGACGTGCCGCCGGATCCGGTTTTGACGGACGCCGATGCCGAGCAGCTCCAACAAGTCTTTTGGAACCTGGCGCGCAATGCTCTGCAATCGATGCCGTCCGGTGGCAAGCTTTCAGCGGGACTGCTGAAGACTTCGCATCGACGCGTACGAATCACCTTTTCCGATACCGGACGAGGAATGACGCCCGATCAGGTTGAGCATCTCTTTGAACCGTTTTCATCAACTACTGGCGGCACCGGGCTAGGGCTCTCAATTGTCTATCAAATCATTCGCGATCATGGTGGTACAATTAATGTTCGCAGCCGCGAGGGCCGGGGGACGACGATCACGATCGAGTTGCCGGGCGGAGGAAATGAGTAAAAGGTGCGAACTGCGAGCCGTCTCTTACCCTGACCTTTGATTCTGTCTCCCTTCTTCGGAGCGGTGAATTCTGAACTCGGTATTAACTTATGGCCAATCTTCTGATCGTTGACGATGAATTGGGAATGCGGCAGTTTTTGACGCATCTCTTTCAACGCGAAGGCCACACCGTGCGCTCCGCCGAAAACGGACGACAGGCGATGGAGATGCTGCGCGAATCTCCTGCCGACCTGATCGTATCGGACGTGAGAATGCCGGATATGAACGGCATCGAACTCCTCGAAGCTGCCCGTGAGTTTTTGCCGACGGTTGAAGTGGTGCTGATGACGGCCTTCGCAAATGTCGACACGGCTCGCAAGGCGTTCCTGCTCGGCGCTTACGATTTTGTCCAAAAGCCCTTCGACAACGATCTGTTGAAGGAGACCGTGGCCCGCGCCCTCGCAAAGCTTTGGCTGGTCAAGGAAAAGGAAGCTCTACTCGAAGAAAACAAAGTCCTGATTCAGGGTCAGCGAAGCCGCGGCAAGCTCAATAACATCATCGGGCGATCACCAAAGATGCAGGCCCTCTATCAAATGATTGAGACTGTGGCCCAGGTGCAGGCGACTGTGTTGGTTACGGGTGAATCCGGCACCGGAAAGGAGTTGGTGGCCCGCGCGATCCATGATTTGAGTCCCCGCGCCGAGCGTCCATTTGTTTCGATTAACTGCGGCGCGTTCACTGAAACTCTTCTCGAATCGGAGTTGTTCGGATACGTCAAAGGATCGTTTACCGGAGCCAACGCCAACCGCAAGGGTCTGTTTGAAGCAGCTGACACGGGGACAATTTTTCTCGACGAGATCGGCGAGATGTCACCCGCGATGCAAGTGAAACTGCTGCGGGTGTTGCAGGAACGCAAGCTTCGGCCGGTAGGCGCCACTGAAGAGACAACCGTCAACACGCGTGTGATTGCGGCGACGAACCGCGACCTCGCCGCCATGGTTAAAGACGCTTCCTTCCGCGAGGATCTCTATTATCGAATCTCCGTGATTCCCATAGAATTGCCCTCGCTGCGCGAACGCATGGAAGACATTCCCGAGCTCGCCGCCCACTTCGTCGAAAAGTTTTGCGCCGGAACCGGCCGCACACTATCCATCGGCGAAGCTACTCAGCGCCTTCTGGAAAACTACGTCTGGCCGGGAAACGTGCGCGAGCTTGAGCACACGATCGAACGCGCCGTGGCTCTGGAAACTACCAGCTCGATACAACCCGAGCGCTTACCCGAACGGATCACGAACTACAATCCGCACCTGATCGCGGAGACGTTTGAATTTCCCGAAACCGGAGTCAACCTCACGGCTCACCTGGACCAACTCGAAAAAACCTACGTGCTGGAGGCGCTCCGTCGCACGGTCGGAAATCAAACGAACGCCGCTGAACTGCTGAGCCTGTCCGTGCGTTCTTTACGCCACCTCCTGGACAAACACAGCATTCGCGGCCTGACCGCACAGATGCGCGACGAACGTCGTAATTCAGATTCAACGCCCCGCCGGCGTGCGACTGATCCTCCCATCCGTCGTCGCGACGAAGACGAATCCGAGCTTGCTGCAGGGGCTGGCGAAGGCTAGCGACTACTCTTTAACAACCTCCGTCAACATCGCTCCCCGACCTTAAATTCACACCTCACTCGGCCACTCCTGATCCAAGCTGCTTTGACGAAAAGCGTCATTACACCGCTGCCGGAAATTGTCAGCCAGCCCGTCACCTCCCGCCCTGAGACTCTGATTTAGTCAAATTCACCAACCTTTCAGCGTGTGTTCCGAGGACGGACGTCTGGCACGGCCCTTGTCATAGGAAGCCCGTCAATTCGCGTTCTACGCGGCACAACCGTAATTGAGGATGGCCGTCGGCGCGAGAAACAATCAACCAATCTTTAAGGAGCACGAACGAACATGACCACCAACCGCCAAGAAGGATTCTCACTGATAGAACTCCTCATCGTTGTCGCGATCATCGGCATCATCGCCGCCATCGCCATCCCTAACCTTCTCGCTTCACGACGCGCCGCCAATGAAGGTTCGGCCCAGTCGTCACTCCGCACAACTCACAGTGCCGAAGCCACCTACCAGGCAACTGCCGGTAACGGCGCTTTCGGAACTTTGGCTGCGTTGGATACTGCTGACCTGGTTGACCCTGTGCTCGGCACCGGCGTCAAGAGCGGTTACAACTTCACCATCCCGACCATCGTTGCTCCGTCGACCGGTGTTCAGGCCCAGTTCTTTGCTCAGGCTGACCCCCAGACCGACTCGGGCGCGTCCCAGTCTGGTACCCGTCACTTCTGCGTCACCGAAGACGGTGTGATGCGTGGCGCTGCCGGCGTGACTGCCGTCGCTGATCGAGCTGCTTGCGATGGTCTCGCTGCACTCGGCAACTAATTTGCTCGCCTCGCGGTCAGGGGACGAAGTTCTTCGTCCTCTAAGCGCGAACGCGGTCACCCATCTTCTCTTACAAAAAAGGACAATAAGAAAATGACTACCAACAAACGCCAGGAAGGCTTCTCGCTGATCGAGTTGCTCATCGTTGTCGCGATCATCGGCATCATCGCCGCTATCGCTATCCCTAACCTTCTCGCTTCACGTCGCGCCGCCAACGAAGGCTCAGCGCAGTCGTCACTCCGCACAACTCACAGTGCTGAAGCTACCTACCAGGCAACTGCCGGTAATGGCGCTTTCGGAACTTTGGTCCAGCTGGACACCGCCGACCTTGTTGACCCTGTGCTCGGCACCGGCGTCAAGAGCGGTTACAACTTCACCATCCCGACCATCGTTGCTCCGTCGACCGGTGTTCAGGCCCAGTTCTTTGCTCAGGCTGACCCCCAGACCGACTCGGGCGCGTCCCAATCTGGTACCCGTCAGTTCTGCGTCACCGAAGACGGTGTGATGCGTGGCGCTGCCGGCGTGGCTGCCGTCGCCACCCGAGCTGCTTGCGATGGCCTGGCCGCACTCGGCAACTAAGAGCGGTGACTCTTGTTTAACTCGAAGGGGATGGAGTGCTTCTCCATCCCCTTCTCTTTAGGTGACAGAAATGAAGAAAACAAACGAAAGCGGTTTCTCTCTTATCGAACTTCTCATTGTGGTGGCGATCATCGGCATCATCGCCGCGATCGCGATTCCAAACCTCCTCGCTTCACGTCGCGCTGCTAATGAAGGCTCCGCGCAGTCTTCTTTGCGAACCATCTACAGTTGTGAAATGACCTACCAGTCGTCGACCGGACTCGGCAACTTTGGAACTATCGC
>JANLZV010000264.1:0-2266 GCA_031366425.1 Pyrinomonadaceae bacterium
CTCTTTTGCGCGGCCTGCAAGACAATCAGGCCGTCATGCGCGAGTACGAATACAGTTCGCTTGTTGAAGTGCAGGAGTGGAGCGGAATCAATCGTGGAACGCAGCTTTTCGAGAGCATTTTAGTTTTTCAAAACGCGCCGGTGAATACCTCCCTGAGAAAACACTGGGACACCGATGCTCGACTCGAAATTCGCAACGTCAAGTTTCGCGGCGGGTGGACTAACTACGCTCTCGCCGTCGATATCAGGCCGGGGCCGGAACTCTTAATCAACATCTCCTTTAATCGCACCCGTTATTCTGAACTGGCAAGCAAACGTTTGCTCAATGCCTTCCAGCTATTGCTCCAAGCGTTCGCCGCTGAACCGGACATCGAACTCTCAGCTCTCAGCACGCGGCTCGAGGAAGCGGATAACCAGCAGCGATTAAGAGAAGAGCAGGAACTTGAGGCCGCAAGCCTGCAAACACTAAGGCAAGTCAAGCGCAGGGCGATCCGTCCGCAGCCCGCAGAAGGGAATGAGCTATGGAACAGACCGAGCGAAAGCTTAACCCCACCCCAAAACTAGGCGCAGTCAAACGCAAAGCCGTCGCGCTGGCCGAAGCGAAGTGGGTCGAGGAAAGCGTCTTATTGTCCGGTGAAAGCCTGCCCCTCCTGATGCAACCGGCGGTGGATGGGCTTGACCCGTGCATTTGGGCAACCCATCAGCGCGCGCATATCGCAGCGAGTTTGTTGAAGCACGGCGGCATCCTTTTTCGTGGCTTCAAGATAGATTCCGTCGCGAATTTCGAGCAGTTTGTCGCGGCCTTTCGTCTCGCAGGCGTGGGCTATTACGATCAGCATACACCGCGCACGAAGCTAACCTCGGGCGTTTATACTTCCACGGAATACCCGGCGGATCATTACGTTCCATTCCATAGCGAGAACTCAAAGAATCACGTCTGGCCGATGAAGATTTGGTTCGGCTGCCTGCGGCCAGCCGAGCAAGGGGGCGAGACGCCGATTGCCGATAATCGCCTTGTCTTTCAACTCGTTCCCACGCAGATTCGAGAGCGCTTCATCGAGAAGAAAGTAATGTACGTCAGAAACTTCGGGGAAGGCGCGGGTTTATCGTGGCAGACTGCTTTTCAGACCGACGACCGCAAGCAGGTCGAACGCCAATGCCGTGAGGCCAGCATGGAGTTTGAGTGGAAGGATGGCAACCGACTGCGTGTCCGCCATGTCCGCCCGTCCGTCACGGTGCATCCGACTACGGGCGCGCACCTGTGGTTCAATCAGGCGCATTTATTCCACGTCTCGAATCTGACGCCCGATGTCCGCGCCTCCCTCCACTCCCTCTTCACAGAAGAAGATCTACCAAGCAATTCTTACTACGGCGATGGCACGCCCATCGAAGATTCGGTACTCGACGAGGTTCGCGAAGCCTTCCGGCAGGCCTCTACTATCTTCCCTTGGCAGGCGGGCGATGTGCTGATGCTCGACAATATGCTCGTCGCTCACAGCCGGACGCCTTTTACGGGCGAACGCAAAGTCGTCGTGGCGATGGCCGACTCCTTTGGCGGCGGAGAGCTGACTGCCTAAAGTGAGAAGTCCCCGATAGCCGGCCTGATTGTTTCAAAATTCCCATCCCGCAAACCCCAACTAACGCGATTGCGTCCCCCAAACAGTTGGCGTAAGAGCGACCACTCAAGCTTCAATACTTGGGGGTAATACCCCTTCTGGTCATCACTGCATTCAATCGTCGAACCAGCGAGGAAGGACAAGCTGTGAGCAACGAACTAACCCAAGTAATCAGCAGCGCCGGGCTGAGAAATACCCGCCGCAAGGTTATCAGCCTATCGGCGGTGAAGGTCGTTACGACGGGCTATCTTGATCAGGCGAGAGCCACGCCTCTCGTCATCAGCCCTCATGTGGCCGACGTCAATCTGGTTTCGTGGATCGAGAGCAACCGTGAATACCTCGATGAACAATTACTCAAACACGGCGCGATTTTGTTTCGTGGTTTTCCCCTCGACTCGGTTGAAAAATTTTCGCAAGCGACGAAAGCCGTCGCGCCCGAGTTGCTCAACTATAGCGAGCCGTCATCCCCGCGCAGCGAAATTAAGAATCGCGTCTACACCTCAACTGAATACCCATCTTCGCAGTGGATTCAGCTCCACAACGAGATGTCTTATTCACATCAATGGCCGAAGAAAGTTTTTTTCTATTGCCAGCAGCCAGCAGTCACTGGCGGCGAAACCCCAATCGCCAGCAGCCGCGAGGTTTTCCTGC
>JANLZV010000385.1:0-1803 GCA_031366425.1 Pyrinomonadaceae bacterium
CATCACCGCGTCGTCAGACAAGCGCGACATAGTCGCCGCTCTGGTCAGAAGAGTTGGCGATGAAGTGTTCATTCCTTTCACAGTTGGCGGAGGGTTGCGCTCACTGGAAGATATTCGCGCGGTGTTGCGATCGGGCGCCGATAAGGTGTCGCTCAATACCGCGGCGGTGGAGCAGCCGGAGTTGATCAGCGAAGGAGCGGAGACGTTCGGCTCACAGTGCATGGTTGTCGCCGTGGACGCCCGCCGGCGCGAATCGAGTGACCCGAGCAAAGGCTGGGAGGTTTACACACACGGCGGGCGACGCCCGGTCGGGCTTGACGCGGTCGAGTGGATCGCGCGCGCGGAAAAACTCGGCGCCGGTGAGATTCTCCTGACGAGTATGGACCGCGACGGCACTAAGGATGGTTACGACATTGAATTAACGCGCACGATTTCTGATAGCGTCCGCATTCCCGTGATTGCCTCGGGTGGCGCGGGAAAGCCCGAACATTTTTTCGAGGCATTGACCGTGGGAGGCGCCAGCGCGGTACTGGCTGCATCGCTCTTTCACTTTGGCGAGTACAAGATTGCGGACGTGAAGAAATATCTGCGCGAGCGAGGAGTGGTTGTTAGATGAAGATTGCCATCGCAGACATAAAGTTTGACGAACGCGGTCTGGTTCCGGCGATTGTCCAGGATGCCAACACGCTGCAGATATTGACACTCGCCTACATGAATCGTGAAAGCCTGGAACGAACGCTGGCAGACCAGGAGACCTGGTTCTGGTCTCGTTCTCGCGCGAGTTTGTGGCACAAGGGCGAAACTTCCGGAAATAAGCAACGAGTTGTAGAGGTGAGTTTGGATTGCGATCATGACGCGCTCAGAGTTCTGGTTATTCCCGAAGGTCCTGCCTGCCACACTGGCGCTCAATCGTGCTTTCACAATGAACTGCAATCGGCTTCCGAGGAGAGTGAGGGGAACGAAGGCAAACAAGCTGAGCAAGCCGGGCGAGCGGACCAATCCGATCTAACCGGAATGCTCCGCCGCCTTTATGCGCTCATCGAGTCGCGAAACCGTGAAAGACCAGCCGGCTCCTACACGACCTATCTCTTCGATCAGGGATTGGACAAGATTTTGAAAAAAGTGGGTGAGGAATGCGCCGAGACAATTATCGCGGCAAAGAATGACGACCCTCTCGCCCTCGTTAAAGAGTCCGCCGACCTTCTTTATCATCTTCTCGTACTCTTCGTAGAACGTGGCCTAACGCTCGAAGAAGTGCGTGATGAACTTCAGAGTCATTCGCACCACCTATTAGAGCGGTTAAAGCTTGTTTGTTTGCCGCCTTAAAATCATTGTTGATAATTTTAATATCCTCACCGATTTCCCAACTATTTGACGATTTAAATGCAAGGGTTTCAGGCAGTTCTGTAAAATCATCAGCATGTGCGAAAGGGTCAATACTGAGGGGCGGTAGCTCCCAAGTCAATTCTAAAATCGAGCGACCTTTGAGGTCTTTTTCAATACGGATAACCCGGCGACCTCAGGGCTCGGGGCGGCGGCTCGTCGCAATTATGGCGTGCGCCGGTTTGACGCCGCACGCAGCTACATCAGCGGCATGCGCTCCTTCCCGATCAACATCGAAGTGCGGCAGGTACAGACGTTCGATGCGGCGACGCCACCGACCGACGTGAACAGTGGCACCGTAACGATGGAGACGCGGCAGTCGATCGTGCTCCTGCCGAAAGTGCCGATGCGCCCGCGCAACTTTGACGAACGCGTTGGCTTCTTCACCGTAAACACCGTCAACTACGGACTCGACGAACA
>JANLZV010000440.1:0-3201 GCA_031366425.1 Pyrinomonadaceae bacterium
TCCCAGCAATTGATTTGCAGCGTTCAGGTACACGTAAAGAGGAACTACTGCTCAGCAAGGAAGATCTTGCGCGCATCTGGGTGATGCGCCGCGTCTTGAATCCGCTTTCTCCAGTGGAACAAATGGAAGTGGTACTTGAGCGACTCGAGAAGGCAAAGACTAACGCCGAGTTTCTCGCTTCAATGCAAAGCTAACGGCAAGGATGAAGGCGGAAGGATGAGGGATGACCTTATTCTTCCGCCCGATTTGTGTGTGGGCGATCCTGGGTGTTTTAACTTGATCTCTGCCCTTTCATCCTTCATCCTCCTAATTCATCCTTTATCCCAATGCGCATTGCCCTGCTCTCATCTGAAGTTGTGCCCTTTGCCAAGACCGGCGGACTGGCCGATGTCGCGGGAGCTTTGCCGAAGGCGTTGCAGCATCACGGTGTCGATTGTCGGATCGTGTTGCCACTTTACAGTCAAATTGATCGCAACCTACTGCGCGGCGAAGTCATTGCAGACGTTCCGGTCCAGTGGCGCGGCCAGATTCGGCCTACACGCATTTATCAGAGCGACGCTGCCGGCGCTCCCGCTTATCTGATCGAGGCGCCTGATTTTTTTTCCGCCACTTCAATTTACGGTCATCAAAACGATCACGAGCGCTTTGCTTTTTTCTCTCGCGCCGCGCTCGCGCTCGTCAAACATCTCGACTGGCAGCCGGACATAGTTCATGGCAACGATTGGCCTTGCGGTTTTGCCATGATGGAACTCCGCGCGCGCGCGCGTTACGACGAGTTTTTTAGAAACATCAAGACGCTCTTCTCGATTCATAATCTCGCATATCAGGGCTTGTTCAGCGCGCGCGATCTCTGGTGGTTGGGATTTGGCGAGAGCCCGGAGAAGGACGACTTCATGGTCGGCAGTAATGCGTCCGCGCTCAAGGGCGGGCTCATTGCCTCGGATGCGTTGTCGACCGTCAGCCGCCGTTACGCTCAGGAAATTCAGGGCACGGAACAAGGCGCGGGTCTTGAGTGGATTTTGCGGGCGCGCCACGACCGCCTCGCGGGAATCACCAATGGAGTTGACTACGAACTTTGGAATCCGGAGACGGATCCGTATATCGCCGCAAACTTTTCCGCGTCCGACCTCTCGGGCAAACGCGAATGCAAGATCGACTTGCTGCGTCGGTTTGGTTTACCGGAAGAGCCCGAGCGTCCAATCATCGCGATAATTTCGCGGTTGGTGGCCCAGAAGGGTTATGACCTAATTCGCCAGACAGCCGGGGCGATTCTGGAAACCGGCGCTTTCTTTATTGCACTTGGAGCAGGAGCCAAGGAGTATGAAGACTTCCTGCAAGGCTGGCACGATCGCGCGCCGCACCGCGTGGGAATCTACAAAGGTTACGCGGGCGAGCCGCTCGCACATCAGATTGAAGCCGGCGCAGACATGTTTCTCATGCCGTCGTATTATGAGCCCTGCGGACTCAATCAGATGTACAGCATGCGTTACGCAACGGTGCCCATTGTGCGGGCCACCGGCGGCCTGGACGATACGGTCACCGATTTCGGTCCTTCCGAAGGCACCGGCAATGGTTTTAAGTTTGGTGACTATCACGCTGGCGCAATGCTTGAAAAAATCCGCGAAGCACTTTACTTTTACAATCATCCCGAAGTCTGGCAAAAGATACAGTTGAACGGCATGGCGATGGACAACTCCTGGGAAGCTGCCGCGACGAACTACATCAAGCTTTATGAAGAAATCATTGCGCTTCGCACCGATGAGGCCCGCGCGTGACCGAGTGAAGACGGAATCCGAAAAAGAGGAGCTTAGAAAATGGGCGCAAACGTGATCAATGTAACTGATGGAACCTTCGAAAAGGACGTCCTGCGGTCAGACCGTCCGGTGCTGGTCGACTTCTGGGCCGAATGGTGTGCGCCTTGCC
Organism: Pyrinomonadaceae bacterium; assembly: GCA_031366425.1. Classification (GTDB taxonomy): domain Bacteria; phylum Acidobacteriota; class Blastocatellia; order Pyrinomonadales; family Pyrinomonadaceae; genus PSRF01. The sequence continues at coordinate 1,924 of JANLZV010000440.1, forward strand.
GGATGCTGGCGCCGACTGTGGACGCGGTGGCTGAGAAATTTGCCTCGAGTGCGAGGGTAGTTAAGGTAAACGTTGACGAGAATCCCGGAATCTCCCAGCGCTACGGGATCAAGGGAATTCCCACATTAATTCTATTCAAAGGCGGCGCCGAAGAAGAACGGGTAGTCGGGGCTACTTCCAAAGAAGCAATCTCGCGGATGATTGAGAAACATCTCGCGGGCGCTGCTTCGGCTTAATCCATCAAGGGTAAACAGCAGACGGCAAACGCCTGACAGCCGGGTTCGGCAGCGTTGCCGTGCGCGCGCGGAAAGTTCCCCTCCTGGTTTTCTGTCTCCTGATTTCTGATTTCTGTCTTCTGTCTTCTGTACTGCCGACTTATTTATGTCCAAAATTATTGTAGTCATAGGCGCTCAGTGGGGCGACGAAGGAAAAGGCAAGATCGTTGATCTGCTGGCCGAACACTTCGACATCGTGGCCCGTTACCAGGGAGGTCACAACGCCGGCCATTCCGTCCAGGTTGGTGAGCAGTCATTTGTGCTGCATCTCCTGCCATCTGGAATAGTTCATCGCGGCAAGATCTGCGTGCTGGGTAACGGCATGGTGATCGATCCGAAGGCGTTTTTCGTCGAGGCTGATCGCTTAACTGAGCAAGGGATCGAGGTTTCACCGGAACGTGTCAAGATCAGCTCTCGAGCCCACTTGATCCTTCCCTACCATCGCGCCCTGGACCACACCAGCGAGGAGCGACTCGGCAACGAAAAAGTCGGAACCACTTTGCGAGGCATTGGTCCAGCTTACGAGGACAAAGCAGGCCGACGCGGCATTCGCACCGCTGATGCGCTGGTGCCCGATGTATTGCGCTCGCGCATCGAACGAAATCTGGAAGATGCTAACCGGATCATTCAGGCTTACGGCGGCGAGAAACTCGATGCCAATGAGATTTTTGACGAGATGTCGCAACTAACCGAGCGCCTGGGCGCGTTCATCGGCGACACCACCCACTACTTAAACGTAGCATCCTGCGAAGGAAATTCCATTCTGCTGGAAGGCGCCCAGGCGACCTTGCTAGATGTGGACCATGGCACCTATCCGATTGTGACTTCGTCAAACACGGTGGCCGGCGCTGCGATTATCGGCACCGGCCTCGCACCTAACCGGTTGAACGGAGTGCTCGGAATTGTGCGCACCTACACCCCCCGCGTTGGTGAAGGACCGTTTCCCACCGAGATGCTCGAAGGCGAAGCCGAAATGGGCCAACTGATTCGCGAACGTGGTCGC
>JANLZV010000403.1:0-4423 GCA_031366425.1 Pyrinomonadaceae bacterium
CGCAAGCCAGGCACGACGGGGCAATAATCGAGGGGTTGGACCGGGCGTTCAGTTCAGGATAGTCTGTTTGAGCAGTACGAAGGAGAGTTAATGGCAACGTACACGCCACCACCATATTTTCCACAGGGCTCGTTGGCTCCGGCCGACAAGAATCGTTATAAGAAGTTTAAGGTAATTGTTTTTGCAGTCGTATTGATGGTTCTCTTGCTACTTGGCGGGATCGGTTGGGGAATTTGGCATGTCCTAAAGTCTGTTCTTTAGATTGGCTTGAACCTTGGGCGACGATACCTAAAACCAATAGACCCGACGCACATACTGCTAGCATCTGGATTCGAAACGTCGACATTGATGTATCTCCCTGTTTGTAGTTTGCTGCCGGTAAAGGCAGAGCGATTGCGTTGAAGCACTTGCCCGATGGCGCATCACTAACCCCGTGCGCGTCCCTTTAGTTGACTGTAGTTAAACTGCGCGAAGTATGGTGACCCGCCTGTCCACTGTCAATGCGAATTGCTGGCTCGGCGCGGCCAACACTGACGCGCGGCCTTGCGCGCCTCCAATCAACCAACGCTGAGTGTGCCCCTCTGGCGGCGAGCTGTGTTTGTCCGCGCTTGACAGTCTCAGGGCCGCCGCTTATTATCTCGGGTTTCGGACAGACAGTCTGAATCAAAGAGTGCAACGCTTAGCAGGTTCTGTCGGTGTGGAGGCGTTGTCCCGGAAGCGATGTTTGCGACCGGTTTTGACAAATATTGTGGCGTAAGTTGTCCGCGAAGCCTGGGTTAACCCTCGGGTTCCAACTCGGACACGCGTGAAAGGCTCCGGCCTTCTCGTCTATAAATGCGACGCCACAGAAAAGTCGGCTACAGGGAAGCCAGAATCCACACCCGCTGCGAATGCGGCGAATTAGAACATCCCTAACAGAAAATTTTTAACAGGGCAGCTCGCCTGCGCTGACTGCCGGACAAAGCGTTGCCTTCGGGCCCGCCGGTTCCGGAAAGAGGCAGGTAACGGCCTTTTGCGCTTTGCGGCCAGTCTTTTTGCAAAACCACAAAGTCCAAACCGGAAGCTATGCGACCGGTTGAATCGAAGGAAATAAAACGTGCCGACGATTAATCAGTTAGTTCGCAAAGGTCGCCAGCGAGTCAAATATAAGACCGCTAGCCCGGCTCTCCAGAGTTCGCCTCAGAAGCGCGGGGTTTGTACGCGCGTCTACACCCAAACACCTAAGAAGCCGAACTCGGCTTTGCGCAAGGTCGCCCGTGTTCGCCTGACGAATGGAATTGAAGTGACGACCTACATTCCCGGCGTGGGCCACAACCTGCAGGAGCACTCGATTGTGCTGATCCGCGGTGGTCGCGTGAAGGATCTACCAGGCGTGCGGTATCACGTCATCCGCGGCACGCTGGATTCAGTTGGCGTGGCGGATCGCAAGCAGGGACGTTCGAAGTATGGCGCCAAGCGGCCGAAAGCGGGCGCAGGAAAATAGACTATGCCAAGACGAAGAGTTGCAGAGAGACGAGAAGTCCTTCCGGATCCGATTTACAACAGCCCTTTAGTGACCAAATTCATTAACGGCGTCATGTGGGGCGGCAAGAAGTCGGTGGCGGAAATCATTTTTTACAGCGCGATGAAGCAGATCGGCGAGAAGACCAGCGATGAGCCGCTCAAAGTTTTCAAGCGCGCGATCGATAACGTGAAACCGACTGTAGAAGTTAAATCACGTCGAGTTGGCGGTTCGACTTATCAGGTGCCGATCGAAGTCCATCAGGAGCGGCGCGGCGCGCTGGCGATTCGCTGGATTGTCTCCTATGCGCGCGGTCGCGGGGAAAAGACGATGACTGACCGGCTGGCAGGTGAGATTCTCGACGCCGCAAATAATCGCGGCAACTCAGTGAAGAAAAAGGAAGACACGCACCGCATGGCGGATGCAAATAAAGCGTTTGCGCATTACAAGTTTTAAGAGCAGTGAAAAGTGAAAGGTAAAGAGTAAATAGTCGACACCCAACGAGCTTACTTTTCACGTTTCACAATTCACTTTTCACAGTTATGGCTAAGCAGGATCTAAATTTAACGCGGAATATCGGCATCATGGCCCACATCGATGCCGGGAAAACTACGACTACCGAACGGGTCCTCTACTACACGGGCATTACGCACAAGATCGGCGAAGTGCACGAGGGAACCGCCACGATGGACTGGATGGAGCAGGAGCAGGAGCGCGGGATCACGATCACCAGCGCCGCTACCACCTGCTACTGGGAACGCAACAGCGTCGACCACCGCATCAACATCATCGACACTCCGGGCCACGTGGATTTCACCATGGAAGTTGAACGCTCGCTGCGCGTGCTTGACGGCGCGGTTGCGGTGTTCGACGGGGTCGCCGGCGTCGAGCCGCAGTCGGAAACCGTTTGGCGCCAGGCCGATAAATACGGCGTGCCCAGAATTTGTTTTATCAACAAGCTCGATCGAGCGGGCGCTTCTTTTGATCGTTCCTTCCAGTCAATTATCGATCGCCTGGGCGCGAATCCGGTTGCCATCCAAATTCCCATCGGACTTGAGGATCAACTTAAAGGTGTCGTCGATTTGATTTCGATGAAGGGGTTGATCTGGAGCGACGAGAGCAAGGGTTCAAACTACGAGACCGTAGAAATCCCCGACGATCTAAAAGAGGAAGCAACCGCAGCCCGTGAAAGACTAGTGGAAGCGGTTTCCTCGGTTGATGACGGCTTGATGCATAAATACATCGAGGGCGAGCAGATTTCCGAAGCCGAAATTCGGAAAGCGCTGCGCAAGGGCACTCTCGAGTTGAAGTTGGTTCCGGTAGTCACTGGTTCGGCGTTTAAGAACAAGGGCGTGCAAACGCTGCTTGATGCCGTAGTCGATTACCTGCCGTCACCGCTTGATATTCCGCCAGTTGAAGGAATCAATCCGAAGACGGGTGAGACCGAGGGTCGTCCGCCGGAGGCTGATGCGCCTTTTTCCGGGCTGGTATTTAAGATCATGGCTGACAAGCATCTCGGCCAACTTTCCTTCGTTCGACTTTACAGCGGCACTATCAAAGCCGGCTCCTACGCCTACAATCCAATTAAGGAAACGAAAGAACGCGTCGGCCGTCTCATGCGCATGCATGCGAACAAGCGCGAAGATATTGAAGAGGCAAGTGCCGGTGAGATTATCGCCATCGGCGGTATGAAGCAGGTGACCACGGGAGATACGGTTTGTGATGAAAACAAGCCGATCATTCTCGAGCGGATGGAGTTTCCCGCGCCCGTTATTCGCGTTGCCGTCGAACCGAAGACACGACAGGATCAGGACAAGCTGGGAGTGGCTTTAAATCGCCTGGCTCAGGAAGATCCGTCTTTCAACGTTTCCACAGATCCCGAGACTGGTCAGACAATCATTGCCGGCATGGGTGAGCTTCACTTAGAGATTATCGTTGACCGCATGAAGCGAGAGTTTGGCGTGGAGGCCAATGTGGGCAAACCCCAGGTGGCCTATCGCGAAACGATTACCCAGGCAGCGCCGGGCAAAGAGATATTCAAGAAGCAGACTGGCGGACGCGGACAATTTGGCCATGTCGAACTCGAAATTGAGCCGGCTCCCGGCGAGGGTTTCGTCTTCGAAAACAAGATTTCAGGCGGTGCGATTCCTCGCGAATTTATCAAGCCAGTCGAGCAGGGAATTCGAGACGCGATGGAGCGAGGGTTCCTGGCCGGATACGAGTTGGTGGACATCAAGGTGCGCCTCGTATTTGGTTCGTATCACGAAGTGGATTCTGATGAGCGCTCGTTTCACATCGCCGGATCACTGGCGTTCCAGGATGCGGTGAGAAAGGCCAAGCCGGTTTTGTTGGAACCGATCATGCGGATTGAGGTCGTTACGCCCAACGACTACACCGGGCCGGTCAATGGCGACTTGAGTTCGCGCCGCGGCAAGATCGAAAGCATGGAGCCACGCGTGGGCGGCGCCCAGGTGATTACGTCTTTCGTCCCCCTTTCAGAAATGTTTGGTTACACGACCGATTTACGTTCCGCGACGCAGGGGCGCGCAACTTCGACAATGCACTTCGAACGTTATGAACAGGCGCCCAAGAACGTCGCCGAAGAAGTGATTGCCAAGGTCCAGGGTAACGGCGGCGCAGGTACGGGGCGCGTAACTTAATCGCGAACGCTTTGTCAGCCGCTGACGGTTACTGCTTGTTTTGGACACGGGACCTGGGTCCCGCGATTTAGACGAAGGAAAATTAGAGATGAGTAAAGAAAAATTCGACCGGAGTAAGCCACACGTAAACATTGGGACGATTGGGCACGTGGATCACGGCAAGACGACGTTGACGGCGGCGATCACGAAGGTGCTGGCGAAGGGGAATCCGAAGGTGCAGTTTGTGGCTTTCGATCAGATTGACAAGGCGCCGGAAGAAAAA
>JANLZV010000442.1:0-3766 GCA_031366425.1 Pyrinomonadaceae bacterium
GAAGCTTTGGACGAAGCTGCACTTAACGAAGAGGCGAGCCGCGAACTCGCTGAACTGGTGGCAGCCGAGTCGACTCCGACTGAGACTGAAGACTCGGGCGATGAGTCGGTCGTCTACGCCGTGCAGAGTTCCGCCGAGCGAATCGCCGTCGTTGAAGCATTGATTTTTGTTTCGGAGGAGCCGCTCAGCGCTAAGTCGATCGCGGCGGTGCTGCGAGAGGATCGTGCCGTAGTCGAGGAAGCGATCGGCGAGTTGGCCCAGGAATTCAACGCCCGAAATGGGGGTTTGCAACTTCGCGAGGTCGCCGGTGGATGGCAATTTGCGACGCGCGCTGAGTATCACGAACACGTGCGCGCTTTTCTAAAATCGCGACCGAGCGCGAAGCTTTCAATCGCGTCGCTCGAAACGTTGGCGGTGATAGCTTACAAGCAGCCGGTCACCGTGCCTGAGATTCTCGAGATTCGCGGAGTGCAATCGCCGTCATCGATCAAGACGCTGCTGGACAAGAAATTGATCGTGGCGAAAGGGCGCAAGGAAACTGTTGGCCGCCCAATGATGTACGGCACGTCGAAAGAATTTTTATTGCAGTTTGGCTTGAAAGACCTGACTGAGTTACCAAGCGTCGAAGATTTTCAGGACTTGTCAGGTGGCTGAGAACCAGGAGAAGACGCGAGCAGTCGGCAGGAAAAAGTTCTAGTTCACCTGCCTGCTGCTGCTGCTGTCTGAAGGTGTTATGCAAGAACGACTACAAAAATTAATTGCCGCGGCGGGCATTGCCTCGCGCCGCCACGCGGAAGAATTGATTACGGCGGGTTTGGTGACCGTTAACGGCAAGGTGATTACCGAACTCGGCACCAAAGCCGATCCGGCAAACGATCACATCAAGGTCCGCGGAAAATTGATTAACCCGTCGTTGCAGCGACGCGAAAACGTTTACGTGTTGCTGAACAAACCGAAAGGTTACCTATCCAGCGTTTCTGATCCGGACAAGCGTCCGATGGTAACGGAACTGCTGCCGCCATCGCTCGGCCGTATCTATCCGGTGGGCCGGCTGGACTTCAACACGGAAGGCTTGCTGTTGTTGACGAATGACGGCGATTTCACCAACTTCATCACCGCTGCGCGCAACAAGATCGACAAGGTCTATGAAGCCAAAGTGAAGGGTGTTCCTCCCGAGCCGGCAATTCAACGCCTTCGCCGTGGCGTAACGCTCGACGACGGAACCAAAACGGCGCCGGCAAAAATTCGAAAGGTCGGAGAAACTGCCACCAATACGTGGTTTGAAATTCTTTTGCACGAAGGCAAGAACCAGCAGATCCGCCGGATGTTTGATCTCATCGGCCACTCGGTGATCAAGCTCCGCCGATCACGGATCGGCATAGTGAGAGACGACGAGCTCAAGCCAGGCCGTTGGCGTCATCTGACGGAAGAAGAAGTAACGCTCCTCACCAGGTCTCAACAGCGCACTAAGACCAGGGCGGCCAATTAGAGGTTCAGCTGGTCACGGTTCGTCGCGCCAATGAGGTAGAATAATCAATCGCATTTCGCCGAGAGAGTTTTTGGACCAGCGGGTTTTGCTGCTTCCTGGTGATCAGTGTGAGAAGTGTCCGCGGGTTTTAGTCAAGAGATTACTTTCGATCAAGGAATACGAATGGAATTTGAGTTAACTGCTGAACAAAAACAGATCAAGATGAGCGTGCGCGAGTTTGCGGAGGCGGAGATAGCCCCGCACGTCATGGAGTGGGACGAAGCGCAACATTTTCCCGAGGAACTGCAGCCGAAGTTGGCGGAACTGGGATTGACGGGTGTCATTTTTCCCGAGGAGTATGGCGGAGCAGGGATGGGCTATGTTGAGTACGCCACGATCATAGAAGAGCTATCGCGGGTTGATGGATCAATTGGAATCTCAGTGGCGGCGCACAATTCCCTCTGCGGCAATCACATATTTCAGTTTGGCACGGAAGCGCAGAAGCAAAAATATCTGGTTCCGCTCGCGAGCGGAAAGCATCTGGGCGCATGGGGACTGACGGAGCCGAGCGCAGGTTCAGACGCGTCAGGCACGCGCACCACGGCAGTGCGGGAAAATGGCGGTTGGATCGTTAACGGTTCGAAAAACTTTATCACTCACGCGATTCATGCTGACACCTGCGTCGCCGTGGCCGTGACCGATCGCTCCATGAAGAGCAAGGGAATTTCCGCGTTTATTTTTGAAAAGGGAATGAAGGGATTCTCGCCCTCGAAGAAGGAGAATAAACTTGGCCTCCGTGCTTCAGAAACTGCGAGCGTAGTTTTCGAAGATTGCCTGGTGCCGGATGAGAACCGGCTGGGCGAAGAGGGCCAGGGATTCGTAAACGCGATGGCAGTGCTTGATGGCGGGCGAATCTCGATCGCGGCGCTCGCAGTCGGCATCGCCCAGGGCGCATACGAGTCTGCGGTGCGTTACTCGAAGGAGCGGCAGCAATTCGGCAAATCGATTTCGGAATTTCAGGCCATTCAGTTCAAGCTGGCCAATATGGCCACGCAAATTGATGCGGCCCGACTATTGATGTATCGCGCGGCGTGGATGAAAGACACGGGGCAGAAAGTGACGAAAGAGTCGTCGATGGCCAAACTGTTTGCGTCGGAAGTCAGCGTTAACGTTTGTGAGGAAGCCATTCAAGTGCACGGCGGTTACGGCTACACCAAAGATTATCCGGCTGAGAAATACTGGCGCGACTCAAAACTTTGCACGATTGGGGAAGGCACTTCCGAGATTCAGCGAATGATTATCGCGCGTGAGATCCTGCGTCAGACGCTTTAGAGCTTCGCATTGATGAGTTCCTCCACTAATACAAGCGACGGCGGGCGTACCAACTCACTCGTCCAGCGCGTCGCTGCGGGTGAGATTGGAGCGGTGGCCCGCGCCATTTCCAAGGTTGAAGACGTTTCCAAAGATGCGTCGTCCCTGATGAAGCAGATTTTTCCCTTGACCGGCAAGGGGTTGATAATTGGGATCACCGGAGCGCCGGGCGCGGGAAAATCGTCGTTGGTTGATAAGCTCGCTTTGTATTATCGCCAACAGGGCGAGCGAGTGGGCATCGTCGCGGTCGATCCGTCCAGTCCGTTTTCCGGCGGCGCAATTCTTGGCGATCGCATTCGCATGCAGCAGTTGGGACTCGATCGAAACGTCTTCATTCGATCGATGGCGACGCGCGGAAACCTCGGCGGCCTCGCCCGCACGACGGTGGATGCGGTCTCGATCCTTGATGCTGCCGGCTACACCAAGATCATTATCGAGACTGTCGGCGTGGGCCAGGACGAAGTGGAGATCGTCAAAGCTGCGGACATCTCTGTAGTTGTTTTGGTCCCCGGAATGGGCGACGATATTCAGGCGATCAAGGCCGGAATCATGGAGATCGGCGACATCTTTGTCATCAACAAGGCTGACCGCCCGGGCGTTAACACGACTGAAAAAGAGCTGGAGGCGCTCTTGTCGCTGGCGATGCGCGAAGACTTTTGGCATCCTCCCATCGTCAAGACGGTGGCCACCGAAAGCAAAGGCATCGAGGAACTGGCTGCAGCGATTGAGCGCTATCGAGAGGCTCATCTGCAGCAGCAGGTGCCGGACAATCGGCGCCGGGCGATCGCGCGCTGGCGGATTCTTGAACTGTTGCGCGAGCGGCTGGTTGTGCAAACTCTGGCGTCGGATTCAGCAGGAGTTCTATTGGAACGCCTGGCCGGCGAAGTTGCCAGCCGGCAAAGAGACCCTTATTCTGCCGTAGAAGAA
>JANLZV010000430.1:0-1657 GCA_031366425.1 Pyrinomonadaceae bacterium
AGCAAGGTAAGATCAAAGCTGATGATTCCAATAAGTCGAGACGGTACGCGAAATATGTTCCGTGGTGGGCATAGTTCATTTAGTTACTAACCGCTTTTGGGCAGCCTTCTCCGGTTAAGTTGCAGCTGGTCAACAACTTGCCATTTTGGCGCTAAACCGTGAGTGACGATTATTCGGAGCGCCACCACCATTCTAGCCCTCATAATCTCCCGTGCTGCCAGACTCTCATTCCTATTGCCTAGCCTTAGAACCGACGCCTATATCCATGGGGTGAACGTCGTTCTTCTCGAGCTCGTTCACTGATCGCATTGATCTCAGGGTTTAGTTTTCCAGCATCGGTTAGCAACGGAACGAGTCGCTGATCCGGTAACAACATCGCTGCCCGCAACGGCACGGGTCTTCCGGCCGGACGCTCGACTACACCACACCGCACCCCGCGAACCTCTTCAATCCATGAGGCAAACTCATTTGCGTTACCAATCGTGGCCGATAGCAACAACAGGCGGATGCGCGGCGGCGTTAGAATTATCGCTTCCTCCCAAACGTGGCCGCGATCTTGATCGGCGAGATAGTGTGCTTCATCAAGCACTACCAGATCGGCGTTGACGTCGCCGCCTCCGCGCATAGAGTCGAACAATTGGTTTCGGTAAATCTCCGTTGTGCCAACCAGGATCTGCGCTTCCGAGTTTTCTTTGCGGTCGCCGGTTAAAATTCCTACGCGGTTCGCTCCAAACTCGTCGGAAAATTCCTGATACTTCGAATTCGTAAGGGCTTTAAGCGGCGTCGTGTACCACGCGCGGCGACCTGATGCGAGCAGGCGACGCATCTCCTCGCGGGCGATCCAGGTTTTGCCGCTGCCGGTAGGCGCAGTCACCAGGACGTCTTCAAACTCAAGTGCCTCCAAAGCTGCCAGCTGAAAAGGATCCGGTTTGAACGGCCGCACCGGAGGCGTGCCAATTCCCTCCAATAGTTTTTTTACCTGGCCCGACTGCCGAGGCGGATCTTGAACGCGCGAAAGGTCGTGTTGAGACGGCCTCGGCCCTTGAGATTTGTCCTGATCGGAATGAACCTTCTTTTTGAAGACTTTGTCACGAGAACGTCGCATATGGTCATTCTATCTTTGAGAGCATTGCCCACGAAATGCTAACGTAGGTATTTAGCAGAATTATGCTTTGCGAAAGGCCGAATCTGCTTATTTAGCGGTTTCGCAACGCGGAACGATTGTCGTGCGTCTAAGACGGTAGCCGCAGGGAACATTATTTGTTAAGGGACGCTTGATCTGAAAATGGCGGAACTGTTTAAGAACTTCGAAGTTAATAGAGATTCGCACTGGGAAGTAATTCTGAAATTGCTGGGCGGCTCGTTGGCGGTCCATATTTTGACCCTCGCTTGCGTCGCATACATTCCCGGCCTACGCGATGCCTTCAGTATCGCTGTGCTTTTTTCTGACACGAGTTTTGTCGACAAACCCTACGAGCGAACGGAGATTGGCGAGGACGTCCACCTGGTTGAGTTGACCAGTGGAAAATTCCGTTACCCCGACGGCTACTTCTCCCTCGACGCGCAGATGGGTATCGAGCCGCCGCCCGCGCTCTCAGCCGCCCAAATAATCGCGCAGTCAAATCCAGGGTATCAGCCGCCTCCGGTTCAACCTGAG
>JANLZV010000451.1:0-9922 GCA_031366425.1 Pyrinomonadaceae bacterium
GTGCCGGTGGATATTGAACCGATCTTCCCGCTGGCAAAGTAGGCAGCCCCTGCCTGTCAGAACCGCCAGCGATAGCGGGCGGGTCACTAATACCAAACGGGACGATCCGGGAAACGTTGGGGCCCGCCCGCTGACGCAGGCGGTTCTGACAAGCGCAGGCTATTAAGCTCTTCTAATGAATTTCGCCGCGCCCCAGCCAACCAGGACCAGAACCGAAAGCACCATCCAGTTGTACTGATTGCCGTAAGCAATGGCAGGAAAGTGGTTGCTGATCATCAGAAACACTACCGGCACGGCCATAAATGTGTTTTGTTTCGAGCGAAACTTCGCCTGACCTGACAAAGCGTCGTCAGGCTTGCGGCCGTCCTTGATTGCGGCAATCATTTTCTTTTGCGCCGGCAAAATTCGCATCCAGACATTCGCGGCCATGATGGTTCCAAACATCGCACCGAGGTGGATGTAAGCAGCTCGGCCATTCAGCACCCTGGTAAGACCATAAGCAGCGGCCACGATCATCAGATAAGCGATTACCGCAAATGCCTTTTCGTTTTTGCCGAGTGGCGAAAGGTTCATCAGATCGTAGACGAGCCAACCGACGATCAGCGCTCCCAAACCCACCGCGATTGCTACCCACGGGCTAATCTCCAGATCACCAAGCAGCCCCGAGCCGCCGCCGACATAAAACATCAGCAGCAAAAGCGCCATGCCGCTTAGCCAGGTGGTGCCCGCTTCCCAGCGAAACCAGTGGAGCTTGCGCGACAGTTCGTCAGGCACCTTCCGCTTTTCCACTTGGTAGAAGCCGCCGCTATGGACCATCCAGATCTGCGCCGCGTTGCCCGTGTTGGCAATCGCTTTTTCTTCTTCGGTCAGCCGCGCATCGAGCCAGGTGAAATAATAGGTGGTGCCCACCCACATGATGGCGGCAAACACGTGCACCCAACGAAAGATCAAGTTGAGCCATTCGCTGATGATTGGATCGATAGTCATTTTGTTGTCCGGTTTACTGTCCGACAAAGCCGGGGTCAGAGATCGTCGATCGACAAACTGAAGTTTGTCGGACTCAAAACGCTAGCTGCCGCGATAAGTGGAATAGCCGTAGGGGCTAATCAAGAGCGGCACGTGATAGTGTTGCGCCTCATCGTCGATTCTGAAGACCACGGTCACCTGCGGATAAAAATATTCCTGGTTGAGCCCCGAGAAATATGGTTCGGTATCGAACACCAGACGGTAAGTGCCGCCGGGAAGTGTTTCTTCAACCAGGAAAAACGGTTTCACCCGTCCGTCTTCATCGGTCCATGCATGGCTCAGCTCCGTCCAACTCTCGTTGGTGTTTTGCCTGTCCAAATGGACTGCAACGCCGCCGGCGGGCGCGCCACGAGACACGTCAAGTATGTGCGTTGAAATTGTGCTCATGCGAAATCAGGGAACGGTAGCTAATGTCCGGTTGATTTGAACGCGCCAGTTTAACACCAAACAAGTAGCCCGTGGACCACTGAACGCTGGTTCTAGCTCGACAAAAGTTTTCTCAGCCGCAGCTCCGTTATCTTTGCCTGCTCGGCGGCCGCGAGTGGCAACTCCACCGCGGCAGCATTCTCCGCGCGCGAACGAAGGATTGCCAACATCTCTTCGGAACTCTTCCCGGTCGCGCAAACAATAAAGATGTAACCAAACCTCGCTTCGTAGGCCTGATTCAACTCGGCGAGCATTCTCATCGTCTCTGCGGCTGAATTTTCAACGCCAGACTGTTCCTGCTCAGACCACGTCCGGCTCTCTTCGCTTACTGCCTGCGCCGCCTTCCTTTCACCAATCTTCGGGTGGCTGCGAAAGGCTTCGAGCCAGTCCGGCGGATCGAGCGCCCACCAAATGCGGTTCGCCGTTTCGATCACCTGGTCAGTTCCAGCGAAGGGTCGCTCATCGGTCATCCGTCGGGCCCACCGTTTCGACCCGCAGCATTTTAGAAACTCGGCTTCGGCAGCGCTGGGCGCGAGGGAATTCAAGGATGAAACTTCAGCTGCTTGCATTCACTTGATCGTTCCAAAAACTCGCAACCGGCTCACGCCGCCGTCGGGAAAAATATTAAAACGAATGTGGGAAACGGTATGCGCTTCCATCAGTTCGCTTTCAAAATAGTGTCTCGTATGCGCCTGCAACTTCGTCCGCGGCAACACACTCTTCCAGATCACAGCTGGGTCGTTTAGATCTCCAACTGCCACTGTTCCCACGTTCAGTGCTTCCAACGAACAGCTTTCGGGAAAATTGCCTTTGAAGTAAGACGTGTCTACTTCCAGGCGGCTGATCTGTCCCGCCGCTCCGAGTTGAATCGTCACCCAGTCGTGCCCTGGTCCACGCCGGCGCTTAGTCTCCCAACCGTCGCTCATGTTCACTGCTCGCCCGGGCATGATCAGGTTATGACGGTGACCGAAAAACATGTCGCTGCAGGAAAGCACGAGGCCGCCATTCTCTACTGCCGCCAGATCAATTTCACCGCCGATGCGTTTGATCCGTTCCCAATCGGGCGCCACTTCGCCATAAACTCGCAAACGCGCCACGCCGCCGTCGGGATAAATCTTGAAACGCAGATGCGTAAAACGCTCGTCGCTCGTAATTGCAAACGCGTTTTGTGAATCGCCGTTAAGATTCGCCGGAGGCAGGATCTCAATCCATTTCGTCGTGTCGCTCGTGAGTTGGTCCACATCCGGATGGCCGTCTATGGCGCAAGCTTCAATCGAACACTGCTCAGGATAGTTTCCGCGGAAGAAACTCGTATCAACCACCACGCCGCGAATTCGGCCTGACAAGCCGAGACGAATGATGCACCAGTCAAAGCCGGGCGTCCGACGACGACGCGACTCCCATCCATCCATCCATTTCCCCAGGTCGGTGTATTTGCCTTCGGCCCAGATGGGCGCACTTGCCCTGAGCAAATTTTCTTTCGGAGCAAAGAATTCGTCGTTCGCAAAAAGCACGGCCCCGCCCAATTTTTCCGCCGCCAGATCAATCAATTCAGTGAAGTCCATAATTTTGTAAGACAGGCATTCCTGCCTGTCTATTTCTCTATTCGGAAGGGACAGACAAGAATGTCTGTCCTACTAAGTCAGCATCAATCCGCCGGCTTCGCCAATTAGCTTGCCGCCATCATATATTTTTCGACCGCGAAGAAAAGTTTTCTCGACTACGCCGCGCAGCTTGCGACCTTGATAAGGCGTCAGCTTGTGACGATGCTGAAGACTTTCAGCGTCGACTACGAATTCACGTTCCGGGTTCCAAATTACCAAATCGGCGTCGTACCCAATTTTGAGCGAGCCCTTTTTTGTATTCAGGCCAACCAGAGTTGCGGGGGCGCTACACAGCCAGCGCGTTAGATCCGGAACTCCAAAGCCGCGCCGTTGCGCTTCAGTCCAAACAACTGGCAGGCGCAACTGCAGCGAAGAAATACCGCCCCAGGCCTTGAGAAAATTTCCCGTTTCACTCAACTTCATTTCGGGAGGGCACGGCGAGTGATCGCTAACGATCATGTCAATGGTTGTGTTCGCGAGCGCGTTCCAAAGTTGCTCGCGGTTTTCAGCTTCGCGGATCGGCGGACAGCATTTGTATTCCGTCGCGCCATCGGGAATTTCTTCCGCGGCAATCGCGAGATAGTGGGGACACGTTTCCGCGGTGATGCTGACGCCGTCAGCTTTCGCCTCACTAATATCGGCCAACGCGTCAGCGGAGGAATGGTGGACGATGTGAATCCGGGTTCCGTATTGCCGGCTCAACCGGATCATCAAGGCGACTGCTTCGTTTTCCGCTGCCCGTGGTCGCGACGCGAGAAATGTTTCATACTTAGTAGGGCAGACATTCCTATCTGTCTGTTCTTCATTTTTTTCCGACGATGGGTAGGCAGGAATGCCCGCCCCACTAATTGGCCCAGGCACTTCGGCGTGAACAATCAACACCGCGCCAAGACGGGCTAGTTCAGGCATCGCTGCACGCAGGTCCGCCTCGGTGACGTTGGGAAACTCATCTACTCCAGAATGGATCAGGAAACACTTGAAGCCGACCACTCCAAGTTCCATTAACGGTGCCAACTGCTCGAGGTTTCCCGGAACTACGCCGCCCCAAAACCCGACATCCACCTGACACTTATTTCGCGCCGCTGCCAGTTTCGCTTGAAAGCCGGCCACCGTAGTCGTCGGCGGAATCGAATTGAGCGGCATGTCGATGATCGTAGTGACGCCACCCGCGGCAGCGGCCCGAGTCGCGGTAGCAAACCCTTCCCACTCGGTTCGGCCCGGCTCGTTAACGTGAACGTGAGAGTCCAGCAACCCGGGCATAACGATCGAGTCGTCGTCGACGTCGATCACTTCGCTGCCCGCCGCGACGTTATCGTACGAATCAAGCGCGGTGATCACGCCCTCATTGATATAGATCGAACAGGGAGCAATTTTGTCTGGCAAGACCACGCGTCTGGCCCGAATCACTAAATTTGGATCAGACATGGTTTCCCCAGCCAGGCGGCGGATTTAAATAAATCAGGCTTCGTAAAACGACGGCGGCGGTGGCGGCAGATCCGGTTGGACCACGGCTTCATTAAGTCCGAAAACCTGTTCGTAGGCCACGGCAATCGCGCCAAAAGTTATCGGCATCAGCAAAAACCAACCGACGTAACACAGCAAGATGCCGAGAAAACCCAGGAACCCGCTGATTAACATCAGTCCCAGTAGTCCCCAGAAATTTGCCAGCGCGGCTTTCATGCTGAGCTTGACCGCGTCAATTCCGGAGAGACGGCGATCCGCAATCAAAGGGTAAGCAAACGTGAAGGCCACCGAGATCAGAATCATAACTACCATCAGCAGGAGCCAGATGAGTCCCCAAAACCCGATGAATCCCAGCAGCAGTCCGGGCTCCGGATCACGCCCGCCCTGCGAGGCTATCATCGCAAACATGCTGATATAGAAAATGATGTAAGTGGGAATCAGCAACACGAAGATCGGGACCATGTGGAGGAGCGCCGCGACCAGGCTCTCACCGAAATAGTCGAACCCCTTAAACAGATCGCCAAACTCGACCGGCTGACTGCGCCTTTGTTTAAAAAGCGTCAGATAAATGCCGACCATCATTGGGCCCATTAGAATTCCCAGGGGCACAACGCTGGCAATAATCATCCCCACGGCGCAGATGCCGACGAAGAGCCAGTACTGGTTTTTAACGAGCTCATAACCGCCTTTCAGACAGTCCATGGGTCTGACAGTTCCGCGGCGGAATTCAATTGCGTCTGCTGGTGTGTTCATTGTTTGGGGGTCCTTTTAATGATCAAGGCAAGGCTGGACTCACGTTTGGCTTAACGCCCACGCGATCGATGAACGATTGTAGTTTTCCCTTAATCGCTTCTGCATAAATCAACGCGCCCATTTGATTCGGATGCCCGAGGGAAGCATAACGGCAAATAAGCAGGTGGTCGTTGCGAGACTGTTTCTCTTCCTTACTTTCCTTCGTGCCCTTGGGTGGAGGCTTGAAAGTCTCATTACAACTCTTCACCCGGCTTTCCCTGACGTCGTCGTTCGGCTTGTAGGCGGCTGTGCCAAATGAAAGCGCGACTATCACCTTTCGAAACCCGGAGAGATTAGTCGAGCCAAACACAAAATTCCACAGCAGCGTGTCGGCCGCCGCAAATGAATGCTCGGGTGAAAATCCAATCTCGACAAACGAGACTCGCGGGGAACGATCCTGCGCGCCCAGTTCGGCGTTAACGCGGTTGACCGCCTCTTCGAGACTCGCGGTGGAAGTGCGGTACCAAAGTTCTGAGATCGCAATCAGGCGTTCGCGCAACTGCTTGTCAGTCATCCGGCGCGCCTCGGGTTTACCGCTATTTATTTTTTTTACTAGCTGCCGGAGAAACGCATTGTCGTCCGTCTCCGCGGCGACGATGCGATAGTAGCCCGTAACGATGATGCGCGCGTTCGGGAAACTGCTGGTGATGCGTTGCAGCAGCGTGTGCATGCCATTTAGGCACGGCCCGGTGATACGTTGCCTCATTGACTCCGGCGCAGCGGTGGCATCCAGGAGGTTGGCGACATCGACATCGTTGATGCAGCCGTCCACGAGGATCAGGTCCACACTCGCGCGATCGTTTCCGTAATATGCTCGCGCTTGATCGAGTTGCTGGTTAACGGTCGGAAAGGGGAGATTGACCTCGCGGTCTTTTGAGGTAAACCGTGGCGGCTCGGTGGACGAATTATCGATCAGCGCTCCCGAATGTGCGAATACCTTTTCGAAAACTTCGCGTCCGGATTTTTCCTCAATCCAGCACTTGACCCGCCGCCAGAATTTTTGCTCGGGCTTCAATCCCTGGCCCCACATGATGGAATCGCCCAGCACCAGCATATGCAGCGCGCCGCCTTTGGCTGCGGGCGCGCCTGGGTTGCAGTTTGCCGACGCGCTGATCGCGCCGTAGGAAACCGCGAGCGTTAGAACGGCGGCGAAGAGGAAAGGCTTTTTTAACAACTGTGCGGTCATTCGTTGTCCGTAGCAACTCCTCGGGTCAAACCGGAGAAGGCCTTGCGCGGTGCCGCGCCTCTAGGCTTGCGCAGCGCTGATCTGGCCCAGGAAATGGGCCAGCAGGTTGATACTGACTCTCAGCCGATAGTTTCGCGTCGATCGGATGTCGTCGATCGGAGTTATCTCGCTTCCGAATTCGTCTTGCGCTCTTTGAATCGTCACTGGATCGATCTTGCTGCCCTTCACTATCGCTTCCGTTTTAACGCAGCGAAGCGGCACGGGAGCAACGCTCCCCACAGCTATTCGCACGTCGATGACGATTTGATTTTCTAATCTCGCAGTCGCAGCAAAACACGTTTTCGAGATCGCCTGCGCTTTTCTGGTTCCCACCTTGCGATAGTAGTGTTGCAGTCCCGGGGAACAACGTGGCAGACGAATCGCACGCAGCAGCTCATCAGGGCGGATCATCATCTGTTTATATCCGGTGTGAAAGTTCTGATACGAGACCCGGCGCGCGCCACTGCTCGACACCAAATCCAACTCGGCATCGTAAGCCAGCAGTGCCGGCGGCGAGTCGGCTGCGGGAGAGGCGTTGATGATATTCCCTCCGAGTGTGCCACGATTCTGGATGGCCAGTCCGCCGGTTTCGCTCGCTGCCTGGCAAAGCATAGGAAACTCGGCAAGCAGAATCGGGTGCGACTGGATTTCCGTGTACGTCGTGAGCGCGCCAATGGTGAGGTGCTCATTCGAGACCTCGATGCCGCGCAGTTCCGCAAGGTTCCAGATGTTCAGATAATTCTGGTGTTTGAGTTTTCCGGCTTCAAGCAAAACCATGATGTCAGTGCCGCCGGCAAACGGCTGCCACACGCCGGGCTCGCGCGCCAGAACATCGAGCGCATCGCTAAGCGCGGTCGCGGAAATCAGCCCGTAACTGGGAACGTGGGACCTCATTTTGATTTCGCAGGAGCAGACGGAGAAGCGTCACCTCGACGTTCAGGCGTACTGCTTTCGCTTTTCGCAGGCAACTTAGCTTTTGCCAGCGAGAGACAGAGGCGGCGCAATTGAGACACACGCCGCAGCCGCGCGGTCACTGCGTTAGCTGACATATCCACTTTATTCAATTCGTGCGTCCGCCAATGCTTCAATATCTGCTAAATCCTGGGTGCTCTTTCGCAGTTTCTTCAGAGCAATCAATCCGTTTACCGAAACTACCGAAAGCTTTCCGCCTTCCCATTCCGCTTCTAAGCGAGATTCCCACGCCGGAAGAGTCTCACGAGTGACCAGCAAAAGATCCAGTGACAACAATTCTCCGTCTTCAGGATCAATCTTAGACACTCGACGGATCTCGACGGCACCGTCAGCAAAACTCATCTCTTTGCCGCGAATGTTGTATCCAAAAGATTTGGTAAGTTCATAAATTCTGTCCAATGAATCCGACAGAACGAGCAAGTCGATATCAATAGTTGAGCGCGCACGGCCATAAACACCCATAGCCATCCCACCGCACAGCGCGTATTCCACCCCATGCTCATCAAGCGCGCCTACCAGGTTACGAAGCTCTTCAAAGATATCCAACATACGCTATTCCGGGTCTCGACAGGCACGCACAACGGATTCAAAAATTTTCATGTAGCCCGTGCAGCGACAGAGATTTCCCGCCAGCCCGGTGCGAATTTCAGCTTCACTCGGATTCGGATTTCGCTCAAGCAGATCGACTGCAGCCATCACCATGCCGGGCGTGCAAATGCCACACTGCGCTCCACCACATTCGATGAACGCCTGCTGCACCGCGTGTAACTGTTCGCCACTAGCAACTCCTTCAATAGTCTTTATCGTAGCGCCTTCAGCCTGGGCCACCGGCACCAGGCAGCTGTTAACGATCGCGCCATTGATGGTAACGCTGCACGCGCCGCACTCGCCTTCGCCACAACCTTCTTTGGTTCCGGTCAGGTGAAGCTGTTCGCGCAACACGTCGAGCAAACGCTCCATCGGAAACGCCTTGAGCACGCGCGGCTCTCCGTTGACTGTGCAGTGGACTTCAAGTTTCTCAACTGTGGCTGCCATTCTTTCCCGTTATTTCCTGATTAACCCAAACCTTCCATCAAATCTTCGGGCATGAGTGGAACTTGGGTGAAACTCACGCCCGTGGCATTTTCAATCGCGTTCAGGATTGCCGGCGCTGCTCCGTCCATCGGCAACTCGCCGATTCCTTTGGCCCCGCCCGGCCCGTAGGCATACGGATTTTCTTCAAAGTAAACGCGGATCGGCGGAATGTCCGCCGGGGTGGGGATGATGTAGTTGGTCATTTGATTATTGATCATTCGACCATCCTTCCAGACCACTTTTTCGAAAAGGGTAAACCCAATTGCCTGGGCCACACCGCCCTCGATCTGGCCCACCGCAAGAATGGGGTTGATCACTTTGCCGACTTCCTGAAGCGCCACAAAGTCGTCTACCTGGACTTCAAACGTCAGCGCGTCGTAAGTGATCTCGGCGACATATACGGCCCAGGCGTAAGTGCCGTAAGCATCGCCTTGATATTTTTCGTCGTCCCAGAAAACGTTAGGCGGCGCCTGATATTTACTAAAAACCTTCAGCGGTCCAATCGTCTCAAGGTGTTCGCGACACGCTCCACGAAACTCCGCGTCGGTGTAATTCTCTTTCAACAACCCGCCGCCGATCAGCGTCTGTTTCAGACCGAGCACGGCAGACTCAACCAGCTTCCCGACCACCATGCAGGTGCGCGAAGCTACGGTCGGGCCACTGTTAGGAACGTTAGCAGTATCAGGTTGGCCAACTTCAATCGAATCGACGCCGATGCCCAGAGTCTCGGCGGCAATTTGCGAAAAGATCGTGTTTGTACCCTGCCCTATCTCCGTGCTGGCGGCCAGAATCCGCACGCGGCCTTCCGCGGTGGCCTCGGCGCCAACTACAGACGCCAGGTAAACCTCGCCGGAACCAGTGAAGCCTGCGCCATGCATAAACGACGCGAAGCCGATTCCTTTTTTTCTGGTGGCCGCAGGATCCTGCTGCGCAAAGCGCGCTCGTTTCTCGTGGTAACCGGTCAGCTCAAAAGCGCGATCGAGTAGCTGGTCCATGTCTACTTTTTCGCGGATCACCTGGCTGGTTGCGGTCATTTCCCCCTGGTGGACAAAGTTTCGACGGCGAAACTCATCCGGCGCGAGCCCGACGGCCGCGGCAACTTTATCGAGATGACGCTCGATCGCAAAAATGCTTTGCGGCGCCCCAAACCCGCGAAAAGCTCCGTGCGGCGGAACGTTGGTCGCCACGGCGCTCGAGCGAATGCGCACGTTTGAACAATTGTAAGGACCGGCGGCGTGGATCGTGCCCCGCGAGAGCACTACCGGTGAAAGCGTGCAATAAGCACCGCCATCGATCACAAACTCGATCTCCATCGCGAGCAATTTGCCGTCTTTCGAAA
>JANLZV010000447.1:0-2565 GCA_031366425.1 Pyrinomonadaceae bacterium
CGTTGATGACCGTGCGCCGTGATTGGCGTGTGGCGAAGGCGTGGCTGTATAGGGCAGTAAGAAGTGAAAAGTGAGGAGTGAAGAGTGAAGAGTGAAGAGTGAAAAATGAGAAATTTAAGTATCCTACTTATCACTTATCACTTATCACTTTTCACCGCCCCTTAAATCATGACTCCTGAACGTTGGCAAGAAATAGACCAGGTATTGCAGGCGGCATTGGACCGTCTGCCGCAGGATCGTGTGTCGTTTCTGGACGAAGCCTGTGAGGGAGATGAGGCGTTACGCGCTGAGACTGCGGCGTTAATTTGCGCTCATGATGAAGCGGACGACTTCATTGAGGAAGCGGCGATCGCCCGGGACGCTGCCGTACTTGTTGACGCGTTGGATAACAATATCGGACGCGACATTGGCGCCTACACGATTATTGAACGGCTCGGCGCAGGAGGCATGGGCGAGGTTTACCTTGCGCAGGATCGACGACTGAACCGTCGCGTCGCGTTAAAGATTCTTTCGTCGTTTTTCGCTTCTGACGACATGCGGGTGCGCCGTTTCCAAAGGGAGGCGCAAGCCACTTCCGCACTTAATCATCCAAACATTTTGACTATCCACGAGGTGGGCGACCACGAGGATGTTTGGTTCATTGCCACCGAGTTTATTGAAGGGCAAACGGTTCGTGAGCTGATTGACGGCGCTGATCTTTCGCTGGGTGAGGCTCTGAACATTGCCAAGCAGGTAGCCTCTGCGTTGGCGACAGCCCACGCCGCGGGCATCGTTCACCGGGATATTAAGCCTGAAAACATCATGCGGCGCGCTGATGGACTGGTGAAGATCCTCGACTTCGGAATCATCAAACTCCTGGAGCAAGGGTCGACGGGGTTACCAGGAGAGTCCAGCGCCACACAGTCGCACACTGAAGTTGGTGTGGTGATGGGCACCGCGGGTTATATGTCTCCGGAACAAGCGCGTGGCTTGGTTGTTGACGAGCGCACAGACCTCTGGAGTCTGGGCGTGGTGCTATACGAAATGCTCGGTGGCCGCGCGCCCTTCTCCGGCGCAACTCGAATGGACACGATGGTCGCGATACTTGAACGCGAGCCACCCCGGCTGTTCTCGGCAGAAAACGATTCCGTCGATGGGTTGGCGAGGTTGCGCCAAGTCGTTGAAAAGTCGCTGAGTAAAGACAGAGACGAGCGCTACCAAAGCGTGCTGGAGTTTGCCGCCGATCTTGAAGCTGTTTGTCAGTCGCTGTCCTCGTCGATGGCAAACTTTAAAGTTGCTGGGTTGGAGGGGCAGGAGAGTGGAGAGCGCGAAAAGGAAGCGGTCATCTCGCAATCCCAGCGGTTGGACCTGACTGGCGTTTCTGTGGTCACTCCGTCCGAAGTTCGGCAGAAGGTTTCGAGTATCAAAACTCTTATCGCTCTCAGCGTTGGCGGGTTGATCATCGCACTTATCGCGGGAGCTTATTTTTATAAACCTGCAAATGCTCCGTTCGCGACACCGGCGAGTTCACCAGGCGCCACGTTGCCCAGCGCGAAGCTGTACACGCAGATGAGCGAGGCTGAGCAATTAACTTTCATCCGCGAACAGGAACAGCGGATCTCAGCAATGATGGGTGACCGGCCGGCGAGGCTCAGCGATGACGCCTTGCGTGCGATAAAACGCCAGATAGATCGTTATGTTGCTCGCGATGGTACTGGGCCAGGTCAGGAAAGGTTGAGCACCTCTTTTGGTCGTGCCGTGCCGTACTTGCCACTGATCGAACGCTCGTTCGCGGCGCGCAAGGTTCCCGTGATTATCGGAATCTATCTGCCGATGATCGAGTCGGCTTACAAGCCCTGTGTTGAGAGCACTCTTGGCTCGCGCGGACTTTTTCAATTCTTGCCGGGGACCGCAAAACTCTACGGTGTTTCGTTTGAGGAGATGTGCGACGCGGAAAAGATGACGCCTGCGGCAGCAGCGTATATAGCGGATCATATGGCGGAGTTGGGGGACGATGCGGAAAGTATGACTCTCGTGTTGCTCAGCTACAATCACGGGGCAGAGTGGGTGCGTCGCACTCTGCGAGAACTACGAGATACGGATGGTTACGAAAGAAATTTCTGGACGCTCTTCGCACATCGCGACAAGCTCGACGATGGCTTCCGGAGGGAGAGCGCCGTTTACGTGCCGAACTTTCTTGCGGCTGCAATTATCGGCGAGAACCCCCAGGCCTTTGGACTGGAGACACCGCCGCTTTCAAGTTTAGTGAATCATTAAAACGAACGCTCAACTGGCCGGGGCGTAGCTCAGAGGACCTGCGTCGATCAACGAAAAGGGCGGATGGACTATGCCATCACGCCCTCACTAACGGTGGGTCTACTGCTCCTGCAGCGTTCAGTGCTTCACAAAAACGTTTTCCATTTCGCGATCGGTAGCCGACGTCGGCGGTGCATTCGATTCAGGCCGCATGTTGTTAATCGCCTGGTCGGAAGACATGATCCCGGCAACTCTCATCTTAAACTCGTCAGGATTACTCGCGTTGTGTAGCGCTTCCTCCATCGAAATGAGTCCCGACTGGATCAGATG
>JANLZV010000482.1:0-5550 GCA_031366425.1 Pyrinomonadaceae bacterium
CTGAATACATACGCGTCTCCTTCTAATTTAAGTTTACCCGGGAGAGCGCCGCCGTCGGTGGACCAACGGCGAAACATTTCGTCTGGCGGCAGTTACAAGATGCCGTCATCAACCAAATCGTTTTCCGGTCTATTTTCCAAACCAACCAATCGGCTTGCCGGATAAGTCAACCCAGACGCTCTTCACGTGGGTGTACATATCAAGCGCGTGTTTGCCCATCTTGCGGCCATAACCCGACTGCTTGTAACCGCCAAAAGGCGATGCGGCATTAAACATGTTGAAGGTATTGATCCAGATCACGCCGGCGTGAATTTCTTTCGCGAAACGATGCGCACGCGTGATGTTGCTGGTCCAGATTCCGGCAGAGAGACCATAGATCGTATCGTTTGCCTGTTTGATCAGATCGTCTTCGTCTTTAAACGAGATAACCGAAACCACGGGTCCGAAGATTTCCTCCTGGGCCACGCGCATTTGGTTTTTCACTTCCGAGAAAATCGTCGGCTGGAAAAAGTAGCCATTCTGAAACGCTCCGGTAAGATCCGGCGACTTGCCACCGGCAAGGACCGTCGCGCCTTCTTCCTGGGCCACATCGCAGTAACCCTTAATCCGATTTAGTTGCTCCTCGGAAACCTGCGGGCCCATGTGTGTGCCCTGGCTCATCAGATCGCCGACCACGATATTTGCCGACTTGGCTTGCAGCCGTTCCAGAAACTGGTCCTTCACTCCTTCTTCAACAAATAACCGCGAACCAGCGCAACACACCTGACCCTGGTTGAAAAAGATGCCCATCATCGCGCCGCTAACCGCCTGCTCGATGTCGGCGTCTGCAAAGACAATGTTAGGAGCCTTGCCGCCCAACTCCAGCGAAACCTTCGTCAGGTTATCGGCCGCTGCGCGGGCTATCAGTTTGCCAACGTCAGTCGAACCGGTGAAAGCAACTTTATCGATTCCCTTGTGGGACGCAAGTGCGGCCCCAGCGGTTTCACCGTAGCCCGGCACAATGTTGACGACGCCATCAGGAAACCCTGCTTCCTGAATTAATTTGCCGAGTTCCATCGCGTTAACGGGAGTCTGCTCCGCGGGCTTGAGGACAATCGTGTTTCCCGCAGCCAACGCCGGAGCGAGTTTCCAAGCCGCCATCAGCAGCGGGAAATTCCAGGGAATGATTTGCCCGCAAACACCAACCGGCTCTCGCAGAGTGTAATTAAACATTTGACCCGGGACCGGGATCGTTTCACCCTCAATCTTTGTGGCCCAACCCGCGAAGTATTCAAAATTTTCAGCGACCTGGGGCAGATCAACGTAGGTCGACTCCTTAATCGGTTTGCCATTGTCGGAAGTTTCCAGGGCCGCCAGCTCAGGCGTGTGCTCCTCGATCAACTGAGAGAGCTTGTAGAGCATCCGCCCACGATCGCGGGCGCTGACCTTAGACCACTTCCCTTCAAACGCTCGCCGGGCGGCAGCGACCGCTTTGTCAACGTCGGCCTTATCAGCCTCCGCCACTTCGGCCAGCACTTCACCCGTAGCCGGATTCGGCGTCGTGAATGTTTTGCCCGATTCGGCGTCTACCCACTTTCCATCGATGAACAGTTGATATTTGCGGGGACTATTTTCGGCAGGTTGTACAGATGACATTGTGAACTCCTCTATTTAGTTGTCTCGGCGAAACCTCGGCCTGCTCTGATCTCGATGTGAAGCCTGGTAGTCAGCCTCACGGGAGATACAGAGTAAGTAGAAGCACCTCTGAGAGATCAAAAATCAGTTGTGCCGGCAAGTAGTTGCCTGAGCACGTAAGGAAGGATCCCCCCGTGCTGATAGTAGTCGATTTCGATCGGCGTATCGATGCGAAGCATGATCGGCACTTCCTCGCTCTGACCTGAAGCGCGCCTGATCACGAGCGTCAAGTCCTGGCGCGGATGCACCCCGTTTTCAAGGCCAATCACGTCGAAGGTCTCAGTTCCGTCCAGATTTAGCGACGCGGCATTGGTGTCGTCTTTGAACTGACAAGGCAACACGCCCATTCCGACCAGATTGCTGCGATGAATTCGTTCGAAGCTTTGAGCGATCACGGCCTTCACCCCCAGCAGGCGAGTTCCCTTGGCTGCCCAATCGCGCGAACTGCCAGTTCCATATTCCTGACCGGCGAGAACCACGAGCGGCACACCTTCGCCGCTGTATTTCATCGCCGCATCGTAGATGCTGACTCGCTCGCCGTCGGGCTGATGAACCGTTACCCCACCCTCGACTCCGGGAACCATTAAATTTCTGATCCGCACGTTTGCAAACGTGCCGCGCACCATAACTTCGTGATTCCCGCGCCGCGCTCCGTAGCTATTAAAATCCTCGACGCTAACGCCCTTTTCCTGAAGATACATGCCGGCAGGCGAACTCGATTTAATCGCACCCGCCGGACTGATGTGGTCGGTCGTGACCGAATCACCAAAGATCGCCAAGGGACGCGCGCCGTGAACGTCGGCCCAATTTCCGACTGCGTTGCTGAAGTTGTCGAAGTAAGGCGGTTCCCGAATATAGGTAGACTCGGTGTCCCATTCGTAGACGCTGCCGGTGCTTGTCGGAATTTCATTCCAGAGAGGATTTTGCGCTTCGAAATCGCGATACAGTCTGCGATACGTTTCTGGATCAAGCGCAGCGCTCAACAGCCCGTTGATCTCTTCAAGACTCGGCCAAACATCGTGAAGGTAAACCTCACGCCCGTCGCTACCCGTGCCGATGGGATCGTTAGACAAATCAATGTCCACTCGGCCGGCGATCGCGAAAGCCACGACTAACGGCGGGCTCATCAGGAAGTTTGCCTTAATACTCTGATGTACGCGCGCCTCAAAATTCCGGTTGCCGGAAAGCACACTCGCTGCAATCAGATCGTGTTCGGTCAGCACGTGTTCGATGTTCGGATCCAAAGGTCCGGAATTGCCGATGCAAGTGGTGCAGCCATAGCCGACGAGATTGAAGCCCAGCTGATCAAGATAAGGCTGCAGGCCGGTCTTCTGTAGATATTCAGTGACCACTCGCGATCCCGGCGCGAGTGAATTTTTTACTGACGAACGAACAGTTAATCCGCGCTCAACCGCTTTCTTCGCCAAGAGACCAGCTGCCAGCATTACACTCGGGTTGGATGTATTCGTACACGACGTGATCGCCGCAATCAAAACGTCACCATGACCGAGATCCACTTCCGCGTGGGGAAATTCGTCAGGATGTACTTCCTCCAGGCGATCCGGTGTGGGACGGTTGTTAACCATCTCCGTCTCGCTCCACACGCTGGTGTTTTGCGGCGTATCTACGCCTCCAGCTCCAGTCGGCACGGAACTCGGCGCCTGTTCGCCCCCACCAGCGAGGGCTGTTTTGGCAATGTCGCGGGTGCCGATGCGGGCAAAAAAGCGCGCGCTCGAACCTTCGTCTGATTTACCGTAGCCACCTTCCGCGATGGGCTTGCGCAAGAGCTCGCGAAATTGGTCCTTCAACTGTGACAACTCGATGCGATCCTGCGGCCGCTTGGGACCAGCCACGCTCGGCAGGATGCTGCCCAAATCCAAATCGAGCAGCACGCTATACTGACAATCGCCGGCCTGCGGAATTCCAAAGAGCCCCTGCGCCTGATAATACCTGCGCACCGTCTCGACTTGTTCCTCAGTCCGACCAGTGGCCAGCAGATATTGGCAAGTCTCTTCATCAACCGGAAAGAAACCCATGGTCGCGCCATACTCGGGCGCCATGTTGGCAATCGTGGCGCGATCAGTGACCGAAAGGCTGGCCGCTCCGCTCCCGTGAAATTCGACGAACTTTCCAACCACCTTCGCTTTGCGCAACATTTCAGTTACTCGCAACACGAGGTCGGTGGCGGTGACGCCGTCGCGTAAGCTCCCGGTCATCTGTACCCCGACCACATCGGGCGTCAGAAAATATACTGGCTGGCCCAGCATCGCGGCTTCTGCTTCAATCCCGCCAACGCCCCAGCCGACAATTCCCAAGCCGTTGATCATGGTCGTATGAGAATCGGTGCCTACGAGCGTGTCAGGGTAATAAACCTCATTGCGTTCCCAAACACTCTTCGCGAGATACTCCAGATTAACCTGATGACAAATACCAATACCCGGAGGGATCACACCGAACCCGCTGAATGCCTGCGTTCCCCATTTGAGAAACTGGTAGCGAGAGTTGTTGCGCTTAAACTCCATCGCCATGTTCTTCTCAAATGCATCTTTGCTACTTGAGAAGTCGACCTGCACTGAGTGGTCAATCACGAGGTCTACGGGAACTAGTGGCTCAATGACTTCGGTGTTTTTGCTGAGACGCGCAACTGCCGAACGCATCGCCGCTAAATCCACGAGCAACGGAACTCCGGTAAAGTCCTGGAGCAACACGCGCGCTACTACGAACGGAACTTCGTCAGTTCTCTCGGCGTTAGGTTGCCAGTTTGCGAGCGTGCGCACGTCGTCTTCAGTTATTTTCTTGCCGTCGCAATTTCGCATCACTGACTCCAGCACGATTCGGATACTGACGGGCAACTTTGAAATTGGTCCAACGCCTTCTCTTTCGAGTTGGGGGAGCGAATAGAGACGACCAGTCTGGCCGCCACCGGCAGCAAATGGTTGGATAGAATTAAACGGACCTTTTGGCATAGAGATCATTAGCGGCGACTAGTTTCGATGAGCGGGGCGAGCCGTTTCGATATCTCGCAATTTAAGCAAAACATTTAGATTTTTGAGCAAAGTCCAGTTTAGAGTCCGCGCTGGTTATCGTCAAGGAAGCCGTTCGCTAGCTTGCGATTTGAAAATTCTGTATCACTGAAAGCCTCGATCGACTCGAAGCCACAAGCAGGATTTGCCGCCAAACGTGCGAGGGTTAGCTTTAAACTCCTGGGAGCGCGGGCGCCCTCGCCCGCATAGTCAATCACGTGTGTTGCTCCGCTTTCCGCGGTTTT
Source organism: Pyrinomonadaceae bacterium (assembly GCA_031366425.1). Taxonomy (GTDB): domain Bacteria; phylum Acidobacteriota; class Blastocatellia; order Pyrinomonadales; family Pyrinomonadaceae; genus PSRF01. The sequence continues at coordinate 4,943 of JANLZV010000482.1, forward strand.
GCTATAGTGCCCCTACCCCCCAAATAATCCCCCGCGTTACAGAATTAATTCTGGTTGTCTTAATACATCTATTTCTAACGTTCATTGGTCCACGAGGATCGGAAGGAAACGTAGCATGTCAAAAAAGCCGGCCGAGGAATTCGAATACTTGAGCAATAACCCTGAGTTTGTTCCCAATCCTGAGATTGAGGAATTCATGGAAGAAGAAATCGCGCGGGCGCCAAAGGATCCTGAGCAGTTGGCCCAACGACTTAGGAACAACACCTCGTCGTCACCGAAGGATGCAGGCGGCGATCTCGATGCCGTTTGGGAAGATGTGAACGAAAGCGGCGAGGAATCCGTCGGGGGCGGCAATCCAACTCCCGATCAGTCAATGGTTGAAGAAAACGCAAACGCTATGGGCGTGAATTTTGAAGACAACGAAGAACTCGAGTTTATCGATAAGATCGAACGCCGCGATCGCGATCGATATGAATTAGACGAGAACTCCAAGCACGGTGAAGATACGATTTGATTTGGCGACGTGGGCTGCGCACGATGCGGCGGGTCAGGCTCAAAAAAGTTTCCTACTCTCGAGCATGATCGTCACCGGGCCGTCGTTGACTAAT
>JANLZV010000510.1:0-5070 GCA_031366425.1 Pyrinomonadaceae bacterium
TTTTACAGCTGCCAGCAGGCTGTCCGGAACAAGCCCCGCAGCACCGAGTGCCAGGCCGGTTTTTGCAGAAGCTGCAATGAACTTACGGCGGTTTAATTTATTCATAACTGAAGTTTATTTAATTTAAAGTTACACAATGCCGGATGGATTCTCTGCTGATTTCCGGTTCCTTAGCAAAACGCCCACCCGCCTGAATCCTTGCGATCACCGCTAGTGCTACCGAGTTCGAGATGTCTGAACACACCGTTACCGATGTGAAGCTCCTGGTGAGTAGCGACGATCGCAATGCCGCCTTTGGCTAAATGTTCGCTGATAACTGATTCTACGAGCGCTCGAGCAGCTTCGTCGAGCGACGCGAACACTTCATCAAGGAGCCAAAGTGTGGTGTCACCGGTTAAGAGTCGAGCCAGCGCGGAACGGCGTCTCTGACCCTCCGACAGCAGGCGAGCCGGCAGGTATTCGCGCCCTGCGAGTCCCATATGCTGAAGAGCGTTAACCGCCTCCGCGTTACTACATTCAGACCCAGCCACGCCACTCGCGATGAGCAGATTTTCGACCGAGTTCAATTCCTCTTTAACTCCGTTGCGGTGGCCGATGTAAGTTAAATCTCGACAATAGTCTTCAGCCAGAGCGCGAATGTCTTTTCCCTGCCAGTTGATCTTGCCTCGCTCAGGCGTCATTAAGCCGGCGAGGATGCGCAGCAGGCTGGTCTTGCCGCTCCCATTCGCCCCAGTTAGCTGCACCAACGTGCCGGGTGCAAGCGAAAAGTTTACGTCGCGAAAAAGCCTGCGGTCCCCGCGGACGCATTCCAAATTGGCGACCTCTAGAATTGTTACTTATCCTCCGGGACTGGTGCTGCGACTTGTGCGATCATTGTATTGAAGTTTTGCGCGAAACGCATTCAGACTTGGAGAGAGCGCCCGCCTGATCTCCGCGTGAGGTTGCGGTCGACTGGTAATTCGGAATCACCGTCGCGGAAAGTGAAGCTAATTAATTCCTCGCTCTTGATTCAATCGGACCCTGACCCTTGTTCCACGCGACCCAACCTCCCTTGAGAGCCCTGACTCGCTTAAAGCCCGCTGCCATCAGGATTTCCGCGCCGTGAATGCTGGCCTCGTCGTTTGGACATGCACAGTAAAGGACCACTTCGCTGTTGCGGGACACGTCTTTTAAAGGAGGGAACTGGAGGCGAGCCCGCAAGCGCCGTAGTTTGACGTGAATTGCACCTTTGATTTTGCTGTCACTGTCGACCAGGGAACTGGTAGCACGAACGTCGATGATCGTTAGCGAGTCTCCTTTTTTCAGTTTCGCCTTGAGTTGATCGGGGGTGATGAATTCAACTTCGGATGGATTTTGTAGGGGAGCGGTTGGGAGGCTGCTTCGCGCGCCGGTAGACCCGGTAATCGCCCCGATGATCGTTAAGATGATGAGCAACATCAGAAACCAGGTAGGTCTTCGCGGTTTCATTCCCAGTTACCTCCAGTTCGAATCGCGGCAGTAAGGTGACATGAAGTTTGGTTCGGAGAAATCATTTCATTCGAAAGCTCAACGCGTTCCATGGCCTCGGCGTGGCGCTGGTTCGCCCGTAAAGGTTTTCGGGTCATACCAGGCGTACGTAGAGTTGCTGAAATAGAGAAATCCGGCTTTCCCATTTAAGACCTCGCCGAGTACGTCTCCGCGCAGGCCCGGCATCTTTCGCCGCTGACTCGGTGCCGCGAACTCTTTGGGTGAATGCCTTTCCATCGCGGAGCCCGCGGCGTTTTTGAGCAGGTAGGTCTGAGTCGCTTGCGGATCGCGCCAGCCCGCAGGGCCGTAGCCATGGATCACCGCCAACAACGCTTCATCGCGCGCGATACGCAGGCGCGGGCTGCCGCCAGATTGAGCCCCAGCGAGGTCGCGCAGAATCCAGCTGGGAAACTCTTCGTTTAGCGCGGCCAGGTTTTCCTCAGACGGTTTTAGAACAACGGCGATATCTTCAGACCGATCCCCGTTGAAATCTCCGGTCACGAATGCGGGCGTGCGGCTAGTCTCGATCATCGCGCCATCTTTGAAGACGCGCCTAACTGCTTCCTGTACGTTGTCGAGTTCAGGCGCGGATTTCGTGGTGATTTGCGGAGAGCGTTCTTCAGTTGCAATCGGTGCTGATGGAGGCGCTTCTGCTACGGACTTGGCCGAGCCGTTGCAGGCTAATGAAAAAGCACCTGACGATAGAGCCAGCAGCAAGGCGATTGAACGGCTGAGTGGACGCTGCGTGTCTGACGCCAGACTCTTGTGCGTGATCAAATCGTGCTTCAAAGCCTTATTTCCTACCGTGGGGCGTCAGAGTAATGTTGACTACGAAGAAGGTACTAGGGAGTTGGTGAAGCTCGCCGAATTAATCGAATCTTCGGCGAGCCTCAGGTTAAGGCCCACAATCGAATCAGCTTCAAAAACTTAGAGTGATAAGACGAAGGCGATCAAATCCGCACGCTGAGCGGACGTCAGGGCGTTGAAGTTGTTGCGCGCCGTAGTTGCTTGCCCGGCGTGTAACTGAATCGAGTCAAACACGGTAACGTTCAGTCCTTCGTGCATCAGCCGATTGCGGGCGCGAATGCCCCAGAGTGGTGCGGTGCGCATCTGGTTGGCCGTTGACTGGCCCGCGTTTTGAACGATGCCATCGCCGGTGCCGATGTTATGCAACGCGAAGTCGCTGAACGGGTGAATTATTTTGCTACCCAAAGCCGAAGGCACTGCGAACGCTCCGCCATTGATTAGCGTTCCCGGAGCCGCGGTTTGGAGTGTGCGGGTGTGACAAACTGCACAACCCACTGAATTGAAAAGTGAATCGCCTCGCACGGCAGCCGCAGGAATTGGATTCTGCCGGCCGGGCGCCCGAGTAGCCGCCATGAAATCTGCAAACGCCAAAACGTCGCCACCGTCGTCCTCTGGATCCGGAACTGGATCGAAAGGGAGTCCGGTGCAATTCTTGACGCCCTCCGCGGTGCTGCACGGGTTTTCAGTCGTGCCGGCAGCTGGGTCGGATGAACTGCGGCCGTTGGTGCCGTCAAACTTGTTCGTGATACCCATCTCGTTGAGATAGGCGTCGCCGGCAAACGACAATAGACTGGCGTGTTGCGCTTTCCAGCCAAATCGGCCGATGCGTAAAGCGTTATTGGCTTCCACCACCGGCACTGAGGTCAGTGTGCCGCGTTGGGCTGATGGTTGAGCTGCCACGTTGTTCTGCAAGTCAGTATTGGAAACACACTCGACAAAGCCGTCGCCCAGAGTGCTGGTAGTGACCCTAAAGGTTTTGACGGTTTCGGCAGTGGAAATATGCTCGACGATATCGGAGTCCGTACCGCGAGCGTGAACGAGTTGGCCGCCGTCGGCGTCAACAAACAAACCATTCGTGATGTGACCGGCGCGAAACTCCATTGCCTGGCTGAACGCGCCCACATCAACCGATTGGTGACATTCGACGCATCCGACGTCGTTGTAAGTCGGTCCGAGACCATCATCGACGGTCTCGCGCTGGCTGAAAATAAATTTGTTATCTTCAAACCTGCCGTTCCCACGCGCGGTCGGGGGCTGGGGTGCTGCCAAACACTCATTAATCGGAGTGCCCAGCGCGCCGAAGCCGTTGAATAGATCGTTCGGGGTTTTGGCATCCATGTCAGTGGTGAGAGCTTCCGTTCCACCTTGACCTTCAACAGCGCTTGGCATCCACATAGGCAATGCCAGCGCTGTTGCAAAAAGAAACAGCGTAAGAACCTTCAAGAGCTTAGACATGTCAGTCTCCTTCGAGTTTTGGAAGGTACTGTTGTGAGACGGGGGAGACGAAATCTGCCCATTGGCAAATTGCGTGATTCCTCAAGCTGCAATCCCGCTGGAAGCCCTGGTGTTCGTGAAGGCTGGTCACACGAACGGACGAATCCGGCGTAGTGACCAGACGGAAACTAGTGAGAAATCGGTTGAAATCGGTGCATCGCGTAAATCCCTGGTTCGTGGTGAGTCAGGTAATGCCGAGCAAGAACAAGTTGTTAGTGAGTTACAATTTTAAAGCGAGCGAAATTTATTACTAAAAGGCAGTGATGTCAATAAAAAAGAGCGGGGTTGCTCCCAGTCATAGAGATCAGTACGGGGCTAACGAATAGTAGCTTGCTCCCGCCGATGCTTTTCAGTTAAAAGAACTGCACTCGCCAATGACTGATTTACAAAAGACCCGAAAGTCCGGGAAAAACCGACAGCAGCAAGCATCCCCGCGATCAGACCGCCCGGTTTATCCGTTTGTGGCCCTGGTGGGCCAGGAAGAGATGAAGCTGGCGCTGATTCTCAACGTGATTGACGAACGAGTGGGGGGCGCGCTGATCATGGGCCATCGAGGTACTGCGAAATCAACCGCTGTCAGGGCGCTAGCTGATTTGCTGCCGGACATTTCAACTGTAGTCGGTTGCGGCTATCGTTGTGATCCGGGGGTGGAAGCCGAGTGGTGTGACGAATGCCGGGAGTCAATCGCAACCGGAGCGAAACGCGGCCGTGAGAAAACAGCGGTCCGAGTAGTGGAACTTCCGCTCGGCGCCACTGAAGACCGCGTGTGCGGCACAATCGATATTGAACACGCACTGCGCAGCGGCACTAAGCAATTTGAACCTGGCTTGCTGGCCCGCGCAAACCGCGGGTTCCTTTACCTTGATGAAGCGAACCTATTGGAAGATCACCTGGTTGATCTTTTGCTCGACGTGGCAGCGTCAGGAATCAATCAGGTTGAGCGTGAAGGAATTTCGATACGCCATCCAGCGCGATTTGTTTTGATTGGATCAGGGAACCCTGAAGAGGGCGAGTTAAGACCGCAACTACTCGACCGGTTTGGACTTTACGTCGAAGTTAAGACCGAAACAGAACTGGACCGCAGGATAGAAATAATCGAGCGTCGTGAAGCGTTTGAACTAGACGGAAAATCCTTTCAGCTTCAGTTTGCAGATCAGCAAACGGAACTGCGTCTAAAGATTGTTAGCGCGCGCCGAAGTCTGTCTAAGGTAAAAGTCGAGCGTAGAATCGTGGCTGACATTGCGCGTCTCTGTTCCATGTTGA
>JANLZV010000529.1:0-4568 GCA_031366425.1 Pyrinomonadaceae bacterium
CTGCGTCGGGCGCGGCAGCAGGCCGTCGATGACGCGCGCAAGCTTGGCGAGGCTATTCCTGGCGGCAAGGGCGTGGTTTCGACGGTCAAGGCGATCTATTCGAAAAAGCGCCGGCCGCGTCCGAATCCGTGAACGAAGTTACGAGTCTCCCCTGGACTGACACCGGAACAAACCCGCGTCGGTAGCGTGAAAGATTTCAGTGCCAAGCTTTAGTCCTCGACAAAAAGAAAGGTAAAGCTATGAAACGAATGATCTGTCTGACGCTGCTGCTTTTAGTTTGTGGGTTCGCGTTAGTCATTAAGACTGCGGGACAGGACGGCGCCGATTCAGAAAAAAAGACCGCCGGCGGAGTTTGGGAGTATCTGGTGGTGGCCAGTCCCAGCAGCACCAATTTCACGCCCTCGGGAAACCCGCGGCTGCGAAAAGAAGAAGGGCTCTTCGGACGCGAAGCTTTCGTCCTTGAACAACACATGGACAAGCTTGGTTCTCGAGGTTGGGAGCTCGTTTCTGTTTCGGGCCCACCGCTCGATCCGGTCTACTACTTCAAGCGGAGAAAGTAATTCGCTTTCCGAACGCGAGAAAAAGGCGATTAGCAATTGAGACCGCGTACGGTTGCTCTGCGCAACCGCAACGCACCCCGCCCTGACCACCGTCACGTGAATGTCTGCGTCCGGGTTCTCATCACGCTCGTGAGGCGGCGCGAACTTCAGAAAAGTTTTTCCAACCGGCTTTGGGCCAGTTCCCTCTACATAAATCTAAGCTAGCCTCGCGGTGCTGTCGCGGAACTCATTGCCTGGCGCGGAGTCTAACTTCGCGTGCCCAAAATCCGGTCCCAAGACAACGTCGACGCCGTAGACGAATCGCCCAAGCGATTTGTGCAAGTTTTCCTCGGGTCCGACGTTCATCTGGCAACGCTCAAAGCAGCGAACATATTTGCGAACGACAAGCGAGGCTTAACCATGAAGAATCTCTTCTTAATTACCGTAGTTACGATCTCAACGTTGGGAGCCGCACTCGCGGGTTACACGCAGCTATCGATCGCCGAAATTCCCCCCATTCACGAAGGCGGTTTCGGCCCGGTGACCAAGTCGATGCGGCCATTTCGTTCTGACGCGGAACTAAAAGCCTACCTCAAGGAGTTGGAGAAGAACCAAAAAAGATCGCGGCGCGGCATGGAGGTGAATGTAGCAACGGGCGTGTTCAACTCCCCGGCGCAAACAGTATCGGTATCTAAGGATTCAGCAGGCAAGGCGGATGAAGAGTCAGTCACGAATGTTCAGCACGCAGGCGTGGACGAGGGTGGCATCGTCAAGGTTCACGGAGATCACCTTGTCGTTTTGCGGCGCGGCCGGCTGTTCACGGTTGCTATTGGCGCCGGAGCGCTGAAACCCGTGTCCGCGGTTGACGCGTTTGCCCCCGACATCAACCCAGCCTCCACCTGGTATGACGAGATGCTGATTTCAGATAACACGATCGCGGTGATTGGTTACAGCTACGAGCGTGGCGGCACCGAAATCGGATTATTCAATATCGATCGCGCCGGCCAACTTCGTTATCGTTCCACTCACCACATGCGGTCCAACGATTACTATTCCTCGCGTAATTACGCCAGCCGTCTAATTGGGGACAAACTGATTTTCTACACGCCGCTTTACCTGTCGCTTGGCGACAGCGATCCCTTCAACAATTTTCCAGCTATCCGCAAATGGCACAAGGGCGCCAGCCCGAGTGAGTTTCGCCGCATTGCTCCAGCCACGCGCGTCTACCGCCCTGAGCAACCGATCAATTCAAACTACGGTCTCGCGCTGCACACGGTAACCGTTTGCAACCTCGCCAATGAAGGCTTTGCTTGTGCAGCGACCGGCGTCATCGGTCCGGCAGGACGCGTGTTTTACGTTTCACCCAAATCGGTTTACGTCTGGGTCAGCGATTGGGCAGGCGGCGGTAATCGCATGAAATCCGCGTCCATGCTTTACCGGATGCCACTTGACGGATCGAGTCCAAGCGCGTTGCAAGTTTCAGGGAGTCCCGTGGACCAGTTTTCATTCCTGGAAAACGACGATGCACAGCTGAACGTCCTGGTGCGTTCCGACTCGGCCGGCGATGGCATGTGGCGCGCGGAAGTAGGCGCTGGAGACGTCGCTCTGATGCAGGTGCAGCTGAGCGCGTTCTCAGACGGCAACGAGGCAGTGCCGGCGGAGAATTACCGGGCGTTGCCGAAACCTGAAGGGTATACGTTCCAAAATCGCTTCGTTGGCGATTACCTCTTGTACGGCACGGGCAGCGGCTGGGGAGATCCTGAGAATACTAAGAACCCCTCACTCTTCGCCGTGCCCTGGAAAGGCGGCGAACTCTCAACGCTCATGCTCTCGCACGGCGTCGATCGAATCGAAGCGCTTGGGGCAGACGCCGTCGTAGTTGGAACTGACGGCCGAAACTTGCGCTTCACTTCAATTCGACTGGGCGACTCGCCATCGCTGGCGGACAGCTTCACGCGAAAGGGCGCTTCACAAGGCGAACTTCGCAGCCATGGCTTTTTCTACAAGGCTGACGGTGAAGACTCAGGCGTGCTCGGCCTTCCGATCAGCGTGCCCGGGCGCGCCGGCTATCGTCATCTGTTTGAAGAGTCGGCTGCAATTCTCTTCCTGCGCAACAATTCGTTGCACTTTGAGAAAGCAGGCGAGCTGGCGGCGGATTCGGGAAGAGCAGTTGACGATCGTTGCCGCGCCTCATGCGTTGATTGGTATGGCAACGCGCGGCCGCTATTTGTACACGGGCGGATTCTTGCTTTGCTTGGTTATGAAATAGTCGAAGGCTCGATCGAAGATGGGAAGATGCGTGAACTGCGGCGGGTGAATTATGCGCCACGCCGCCTTGAGATAACCCAGCGTTAGCACTGGGGGGCGCGGGCGCCACGCCCGCGTTCTTCAGGGAGAAGCTACCGCAGCCATCGCCTGATGCTACAATCCCAACCTAATGGACTGGGAACGTTTGCCAACAATCACCACTGCCCGAATCTCGCTGCGCACGATCTCCGCTGACGATGTTGATGATTTCTTTGAAATCTACTCAAATCCCGAAGTGATGCGGTATTGGAGCGCGCCGCCATTGCCGGATCGCGCGGCTGCCGCCCGGCAAATCACCGAAATCAATGAAACTTTTCAGCGGCGCGAAATGTTGAAATGGGGCATTGCGCTTACGTCAAACAACAAACTGATCGGAAGCGTCACACTTTTCCATCCCGACTTCACACACCGAAGAGTTGAACTTGGCTACGCACTCGGTAGAGACTATTGGCGGCAAGGTTACATGCAGGAGACGCTGCGGGCTGTGCTCGACTACGCGTTTGACGCGCTCAATATGCATCGCATCGAGGCCGATGTGGATCCCCGCAACGCGGCGTCAGTCCTCACCCTGGAGCGACTTGGCTTTCAACGCGAAGGCTTCTTGCGCGAGCGTTGGCACGTGAACGGTGAAATCCAGGATGCGTTCTTTTACGGACTGCTGAAACCCGACTGGGACCAGAAGAGGTCGTCGGCCACAACTCAGTAGGACGATTTCGCGATCTCTCACGATCAACGTGTACGGTTTTCCACCCTTGACTCGCCTCGCACTAAGCTTCGTCTCGGAGATCCCAACGGTTAACATCGGCTAATTAGACTTTACGGGCTCTGCCTCCACCTCGGTACACTCATTGCCTTAGAAACCAACAAATACCTGACGGGCGTTCAGGAAAGTACAACCCAAACAGCAGCAGGAAAGGACCTACATGGGATTATTTGACAAAATGTTCGGCGGAGGAGCGTCCGCATCCGAACAACAACAAGGCGCGCAACAACGCTTCAATGAGCTCAAACAAAAATATCAATCGGTGCTTAACATCGCCGATCAGGAACAGATCCAATTTGTGAACCTTCATGTTCAGGACAACAAGCTCTACATCAAGGCCATTGCGCCGTCAGACGACGCGAAGAACAAATTCTGGGACCAGATCAAATTGGTGAATCCAAACACCGATGACGTCACCGCTGAAATCAGCGTTGACCAAAGCCGTGCCATGGCCGCGTCGGCTGGTGGCGGCGCCGGAGCAGTAGGCGAAAGCTACGAAGTGAAATCGGGAGACAATCTTTCGAAAATTAGTAAGCACTTCTACGGCGACGCAAACGAGTACATGCGGATCTTTTACGCCAACCGCAGTCAACTCAACGACCCTGACAAGATTCAGGTGGGCCAGAAGTTAGTGATCCCGCCAGACGACAAATCCTAGACCCCGTTCTCGGGTTAATTCAATGGAGGCTCCGCGTGGAGCCTCCTTTTTTTGCCCTCGCCTATTATGGTCTTCGTCGAGCGGTCGGCTATGCTACCCTCTCTCCGCAACAACGCTCCAGGTCGTAAGTTTTCAAACACTGCTGAATTGCGGCAACCTGCCGCCCCACGGGAAACATGCCTGACTTGCTCGTTAATCTACTGAGATTGCCGGCGTTGGATACTTCGGTCCGCGACATGGCGAACGACGGGATCACGATCCGAAGGGCGCAACCTTTTGAGATCACCCACGTCCGTGCTTT
>JANLZV010000545.1:0-3794 GCA_031366425.1 Pyrinomonadaceae bacterium
CAATTACCAGTTCTGAACGAAAGCCGTAGCGATTCAAGTTGTCGCCTGGTCAAACGTGGTGAACTGGGAAGGGACAGCACATAGTGCTTGCCCTCCCGCCTTACCGGGATGCCGACATGCAGCAGACGAGTTTGTCTATCATCGTTCCAGGCTTTCACCGAATGGATGATCCCATCGATCGCCTGCATTTCAAGTTCTACTCCGCCACCGTCAAGAAGGCGGCATGCCCCGCGCTGCATCAATGCTTCAACGCTTCGCAACGACGCAGAGATTCGTCGATCCAAAGCTTTGTGGATCACGGCGGTATCGGCAGTTTTTTTGTAGAGTCGGATAGCCGCGCGTAGGCCTGTGAAGAGTTTGTGCGAATAAAGATTATCGAGCGGTTCATTCTCGAACGCAGCCCGCGCCGCAATGGACGCACGCATGGCTGTCACATCGCCGTAGTATTCATTCGCGTACATGGCCGCCACCGACATCAACCTCTTGTACAAGGCCGCGAAGGAGTCGATGAATTCTTTCACCTTCGCGCGCTTGGCAGCCACATGAAACCTGTTACCGCGAAAGATCGGATTCAGCTGAGACCAGATCGACTCGCGCTGATCCGTGTCTGGATCGGTAAAGAGCGTTTTCGGCAACTTCGCCAGCAAATTAAACACATCGAGCACGGCCACCTGTTCGACGGTTGCCCGGGCGACGCACTGGCTGCCGCGATTCTTCATCGCCGACATCTCGAGCAGAAGTTCGGTGAAGTCGTTTGCGAGGTCGCTATGTTCGGTCTGAAGTTTTTCCGCTAAGGCCGTTTTTAAACCTGCGGCACAAAGCATTTGAAGTTCGAGATGTTTGCGATAAGCAACCGACATCTCGCTGCGGAAATCCAGTGGGCCAAGATTAAGCTGTCGCCAATTCTCCTTAGGCACGTTGCGAAGCAATTTCCGGTAAACCGGCGCCAGTAAAACAGCGCGCGCAGTGTGTTCCGAGCCGTAAATCGAGTCGGCATAATCAAGCAACCAAACTGGCGCTGTGCGCGGCTGGGTAGATTGAGTCGGCAAATCCAACATCGCCCCGCTGATATCCATGTTTGAGGCACTCAAAGCGCCATGGATCATTCGCCAACGAAAACTTTCGGCCGCGGTCCGCGCGTGGTCGTCGATAATCCGCAACATCGTTGCCCTGATGTCGGGTGCGTCAGACGGAGTCGCGTCACAACGCATGACGAGTTGTCCTGTGGCTCGCGTGATCTCAAGAAACTTTTCCAGTTGAGAATCCTTGCTGCGTTGTCTGATCAGCAGGTGGGCCGGTCGCAGTTGCGCTCCCGCGCGGACTGCAACACCGATATTGATCCGGCGCCCGCCGGGAGTTGTGACAAATTTTCCTTGATCAATGACCGCGAGAATCCGGCACGAGCCATGCACGAATAGGTTCTCGTTCACCTCGCCGAACACGGCTTCGACCAGGCAATCATCAAGATGTACGCCGCCGTGAGAATGTGCGAAATCGTCGGCGTTGTTGTGACGGAACAGCGGTGTGATGCCCACTCCTTTGACGTAAAGATTTCCAGTCGAAACAAATCCGGCGCGACCGGCGCCCAGCGCTGGACCAAGGCCGTCGCCGCCGTATTTGTCGGCGTACATTGTGATCGTTTCCTGCTCCACGAGGTCGTCGCCGGCGGCAACGGCGCGGAGTGAACATGAAAGCAGTTGCTCCTCGAGCCCCGGTGTCAAATGATTTTCGAGAGGGACTTCAAAGCCTAGCTGTCTCGCCAGATCAAAGTTGCACCAGATCACTTTTCCCGGCGCGCGCACTGCTGAAAACTCCGCGAACGCATCCTTTCCCAGCACAGTTAGTATCTGAGAGGGAGGGAGCGCGTGGTGAGAATTATTTTGGGGAGCGATTCCCAGTCGGCGAAAACTACGAGCAATTAGAGTTCGTTGATGCTTGTTCCAGTCGACCACTGACGGCCACGACTCAGTAACGCTGATACCACTCTTCGACTGGTATGGCTGACGATTCCGTTTCATCCGCGGTCGTCCCCAACGCTTGACGGGCTTCTCTACCGATTCTTGCAATTGAGCTTTCATTAAAAGGGCGGTGGTGATTTCAAGGGTCTAACGCTAGCCCAAAATCGCCCAGCTCGGACAGGTTGCGAAATTACACGAACGATCGGAAAACGCAGTGGGCTTTCGACGGTGCTATCTGCCACCGAGAGTTCACGCGGCCTCCATTATGCCGAGAGAATTCAAGCGGTCGCCAATTAGCAGTTGTAGAAGATTCACTAGTTCTAAAAACGCGTTGGAGCCTTTACCAGTTGGATCAGCGATGTCGCCCAGCGGCTCCAGGCAATGAGTCTTGGAGGCAGCCTCGGGGAACTCCGCAATCACGGCGGCGCGCTGTTCTTCCGTCATACAGAAAATCACCTCGGCGTTCTGAGCTAGACGACGTGTCAGATTGCCGGATCGGTGTCCGACGCCTGTCATACCGATCGCTGCCAATGCCTGCTCTGCCTCCGCCGATAGGGGTTCGCCGGGTCGAGCGGTTAAGCCGGCGCTCAACGCTTTGATTCCGAACCTCTCAAGAGCTTCCAGTGGGACCCCCAGACGCCGGGAGATCACCGCGTTGCAAATCGCCTGGGCCATGGGAGAACGACTAGTGTTTCCACTACAGATGAAAACAAACAAACGGCGGACCGAACTGGAAAGGGCAGGGCGTACCAAATGACACGCCTGCGCCCTAATCATCATCCAAACTTCATTTGCTACGCCCAGCCCAAACGACTCAACGGAGCGCGAGGTGAGGCGAACCCGAAATTCTGCGCCGCCCGACACGCGCGCATCGACCCTGGCGCTAATTCGATCGAGTTGCTTCACACTCCCGCGAATTACGTTACAGGCGCCGACGATCGATGGCTGGGAAGTCGAGATAAGAATTTCATCGGCATGAATTCCAACGCGAACCTCGGAACCCAATGGCACTTGCGTGAGCGGAGTCTCGATATGGATCGAGGTGCCAGTAATCTGGCAAATCATCGTATGTTCCTGTTCTCGAAGTTCAACCACGGTAGCATCGAAGAGGTTTTCGAAGTTTGACGGCTGCGCCATCTGCTCGCGCCGAAGCCCAGCTACGATCTCCTGCGGCAACCCCTCGGCCACGATCCGCCCTTGATCGAGGGCAATCACGCGGTCACCCAGGGCGAGCACCTCCTCGTAATCATGGGTGACATAAATGATTGGGATTCGGCGCGCATCGTTCCATCCACGCAGATCTTCAATGATGCTCGCCTTCGTACGTGGATCCAATGAAGACAACGGCTCGTCGAGGAGCAAGACTGAGGGCTCGGTAACCAATGAACGCGCGAGGGCAACCCGCTGTTGCTCGCCCCCTGAAATCTCTCGGGGAAATCGGCCACTCAGGTGCTCGATCTGAAAAGCCCTCAACACCTCATTCATGCGTCGCTGCCGTTCAGTCGCTTCCAGACGGCGAAGACCGTAAGTGACATTGTCCTGGACGGACATGTGTGGAAACAGCGCCAGGTCTTGGAATACAAACCCGACTCGGCGACGCGCGGACTCTAAGTTGACTCCACGTCCCGAATCGAAGAGTAGACGATCGCCAATCTCAATACGGCCTTCTTCCGGATCGCAGAGACCCGCTATGCAACGCAGAATCGTCGTCTTGCCGGCGCCGGAGTGACCTACTATTACGGTCACGCCTGGGACTACCGCAAACTCTGTTTCAAGTCGGAACTTGGAAGATGAATTAGAAGCGTGGCGTTTGCAGAGTCGGACGTGTAGCGACTC
>JANLZV010000572.1:0-4034 GCA_031366425.1 Pyrinomonadaceae bacterium
CACCCAAATTCTTTCACCGTCTTTGCGGTAGATTTCCATTTCATAGCCCATGAGTGATCCGGTCGCCTCCTGTTTGCGTCCGGCGTCGAGGCGCACCTCGGGGTTCACATAAAGCTTTTTAGTTACATCCGTAAGGCTGGCGATGGCTTCTTCCGGAGAATCGTAGCCAAGAATTCGAGCGAACGTCGGATTGGCGGTCAACAGGCGCCCTTCAACCGTGGTTTGGAACAGACCCTCGGTGGCATTGTCGAAAATCGAGCGATATTTTTCTTCGGTCGTGCGCACCCGCGTGTAGAGCGAGGCGCTCTCTAACGCCGACGCGGCAGTTCCGGCGAGGATGCTCAGCGCCTTCATTTGTCCAAGCGCAAAAGGACGTTTGCGATTTACCGCGTTTACGTTGAGCACTCCGACCAGTTTGTTGGCGACGACCATTGGCACTGAAACCGAAGAACGAATATCCGGGCGAGGCCAAAGCGCCACAAAGCGGTCGTCATCAACTTCGCCGTTGAGAATCAGCGGCGTGCGTTCGCGGGCGACCCAGCTCGCAATGCTGCGATCGAAAGGAATTCTTTCCCCCAGCAGGCGTTCCATTTTCGTCCCGCGCGCGGCGGCGACGTAAAACTCATGGCCATCGCTGGTCGGCAAAAGAACGGAAACTTCGTCCGCCTCGGTTTGCTGTAACGCCGCTTCGGTTAGCTTGCTCATCACCGTTTGCGGGTCGAGCGTGAAGGCGATGGTTTGGGTCAGTTCATGAATCGCCAGAGTTTCGCGGAGTTGAAGATTCTCGATACGGAGTTGGCGCGTATTCAGCGCCCGCGTTAAAACGGGCAGGAGATTTTGGAGTCGGAAAGGCTTCAGGACGTAGTCGAAGGCGCCGGTTTGCATGGCATCGACTGCCGTCTGGATCGTGCCCTGTCCGGTCAGAATGATCCCGATGAGATTTGGACTGATTTCCAGTGCGGCCTTGAGCAGAGCAATGCCGTCCATTTCCGGCATCATGAGATCAGTTAGGAGCAGATCGAAATCCTGCCGTCCAAGTTCCGCGAGCGCGTCTTGACCCGAGCCGCAGCCCGTCACATCGTAGCCCTGTTGCAGCAACGATTCGACCAGGATTGTCTTCAGCGCAGGTTCATCATCAACGACCAATATCTTGCCTACCGCCGTATCGGGACGAATGCCGGCAATAATCAATTCCTGTCGCTCGAGCTGGCGAACCTGATTCAAGCGGCCACCTCGCTGTGTTCTTCAGTGGCCGGCAAAGCGATGCGCACAGTCGTGCCTTGTCCGGGGCCGGTTTTGATTTCGATGGAGCCGCGGTGTTCTTCGACGGTACGACGGCAAATTGCTAAACCAAGGCCAGTGCCTTTGCCTTCCGGCTTAGTAGTGAAAAATGGTTCCCAAAGTCTGGGGAGGTCGCCGGTTTGGACCCCAGTGCCGGTATCGGCAAATTCGATAACCACTCCAGCGCGGCCGCCTATCATCGGCCCGGCGTGGCAGCGAACCCTGAGCGTACCGCCGGCGGGCATTGCGTCGCCGGCATTTGTAATCAGGTTAAGGAAGACCTGTCGCAGCTGTTGCCGGTCTGCCTGCACGGTGGGAATGGGATCACCAAACTCTTCGACGATTCTGACCTTTTGGCTTCGCAGGTGATACGAGATAAATTCCAGGGTATTGGTTAACTCTTCGCGCAGATTCAAAGTCGACGTCTGGCGATGACTGCGGCGGCTGAACACCAGCAGATTACTGACCAACCGCGCCATGCGCTCCACTTCCTCTTCAACCACCAGCAGCGAGTGTCGACTTTCATCAGACGCTAACTGCGTGAGCAGCATCTCGATGCGTAGCGAGATGGTGGCGAGCGGATTGTTCAGCTCGTGGGCCACGCTCGCGGCGAGTTCGCCCATCGTGGCCAGTTTCGACGCCTGCCAAAACTGCTGGGTCATTGAACCCAGCTCTTCTGTCTTGGCCTGCAGCTGAGTCAGCGTTTGGGCCAGGGATGTATTGGTCATCAACAACTCGTCCTGGATCAGCTTGCGCTCACTGACGTCGCGGATGTTGGCTTGCACTACCCGGCTCGATCCTTCGAAGTAGCTATTAGCTACGACCTCAACATGGATGAGTTTTCCGTCACTGCTTTCGAGCGGCAGATCGTCGTAGCGCACATAGTCCTGGGCCTGTAATTCCTGAAAGGCGGCTTTCGAGGCGGCAATATCTTTAAAGCTCCCGATCTCCCACAGTTGTTTGCCAAGTAGTTCTTCCTTGGAATAGGAAAGTTTTTCGAGCAGGTAAGGATTGACGTCGGCAATCTTGCCGTAAGTATTCATGATCAAGACACCGTCGCGCGCTGACTCGAAAAGGCGCCGGTAATGCAGTTCTGAGATGCTGAGTGCTTCTTCGATCTGTTTGCGTTCGGTGATATCGCGCGCAATGGTTGACCATCCGGTGATGCGGCGTGAGGCACTCCGAATTGGTGAAATATTGAGCGACACGAAGAGTTGTTTCCCACTTTTGTTAACGCGCTCGGTTTCAAAAGACAGGCTTTCTTGCTCGGCCAGGCTGGCGAGGATTCGAGGGAGTTGATTGCACAGTGGCGGCGGAAAGAGAATGGACACCGACTGTCCTAAGACTTCCTCCGGCGAGTAGCCATAAAGCTTTTCCGCTCCCGCGTTCCAACTGGTAATTCTTCCGTCCAGATCTTTTCCAATAATTGCGTCGCGAGACGACTCCACGATCGAGGCTAATACGCAGCGTTCCTCTTCATTTTGTTTACGTAAGGTGATGTCTGTGATCGTAACAAAGGCAATGAGCCGGCCATTTTCTTCGCGAACCATATTTCCTGAATAATTGAAGACGCGTTGCCAGTCGGCATTCAAACGTCGCACCCGCACTTCCAGATCGATGAGCTTTCCTTCTCTGATTACGCGCTGCAAAGGCCACTGCTCAACCGGAAGAATTGAGCCATCCATCGCTGTGAGTTCGAAGAGTTTGCCAAACTCCGCGGGATCGGAAGGAATTTCGTTGGCGCCGTCGAGCGAGTGGAGTTCAACCGCGGCCTTGTTCCAGTTCACAAACTTTCCGTTCATGTCTGAAATGATCAAGCCATCGCCCAGGTTTTCAATTACGGTCTGAAGGCGTTGTTCACTCTCGCGCAGAGCCTGGACTTTTTGTTCAAGTTCGCGCTGGCTCAGCACCACTTTGGTAACCATGACGTTAAAAGCGCCGGCGAGGGTTCCAAGCTCATCTCGCTGAGGGATGTCGACGACGGCAGAATAATCGCCGCGACTAATCGCCGTGGCTGCAGTTGTCAGGGAGCCCAACGGCCGCGTGATGCTCAAGCTAAGAACGATTGCGCCAACGACTGCCAGAGTCAGCAGCACCAGCGCGGCCCATCCCATGTTTTTCAAAAAGCGTTTGGCCTGTCCGAGAAAGACGTGATCGGCGAATTCGACCACGATGAACCACGGCGTGCCGCTTACCGGTCGGCCCAGGGCCATCACTGACTCGCCGTCCCGCCGGTACTGCGCAATCTGGAGAGTCGTCGGCAATCCGCCCGGCGGTTTCGACACCGAGGTCAAAGTATCGGTCCAAACCTTTCCATCGATATTGCCGAAGAAAATACTTGCGTTGGGACCGAGCAGTTCGTTCAGTTGTTTTCGGGAATCGGGAGTCGCCGCCAGCCGCCGCCATCTGACGAGATAACCGAGGGGACGGTCGCCTCCTTTAACGGCCGCAACGACTGGGTAAACTACTGCGCCGTTAACAATTCGGAACGCTCCAGTGACCTGAAAAGGGTCAGCCGCAGCGTGGTCAAATTCGACACTAAGATCCGCCAGCAACGGAGTTGACCCTTGCGGTGTAACCAAAGCAATCGAACGGTTCGCGTCCCAAAGTTCAACTTGTAGATTGCTGGGATCCCGTGATTCGGTGAATTGATCGTGGATGGACACGGCATTGGGTGCGCCGCCGGCCGTGGGCTTACCCAGATAATTTGTGATTTCTTTATCGTTCGCGGCCGCGAACGTCTTGTTCATGAG
>JANLZV010000626.1:0-2943 GCA_031366425.1 Pyrinomonadaceae bacterium
TCTCTTCACTCATCACTCATCACTCATCACTTTTCACTCATCACTCTTCACTCTTCACTCATCACTCATCACTCTTCACCTCCCCCCAAGGTGTTCGTATTCACCCGATGCGAGAAACGCGCGGCCTAATCTGCCGAGCTCTCCGGTTTTCTCCACTTCGTTAACCCAAAAGTTGAAGCCATTCAGATTGTTATCCGGCGGGTCGTCAGGGTTGCGATGAAAATAACCAAAATAGTGAAGCAAGACTAGCGACCGCGTCTCTTCACGCTCGATAAACTCACGTCGGTCTACCAAAGCCCAAAGCAATTCTGCTCGGCTCATCTGTCCCTCGTTTAGTCGAGCAATTAGCCCTGCGCGTTCCTCCGGCGCAAGTTTAATCTTCGCGTTGGTGGTCAGCGAATTTACGTACCGATCGTTCGTCATCGCATGGTAACGCGATTGGTACCTCGCCCGGTCAACCCAACTGGATGCGAATTGCCGTAACTGGCTCTCCAGCGTCGACTGGTCCTCTGGCAAACTTGCCATTATGCCGCGCCCGAGCACTCTGGCATCAGCAACGACTTCAGCATAACGCGGCATCTGGCCGTAGGAAGCAAGATAGAGCCGGTAGAGGGTCTGGCTTGGGGCAGGATAGCTCAGGAGGTTTACCGGATCTTCCTCAACGAGCGTCGCCCAATCCTTTAGTTCCAAGCCGAACGGCATTCGCGCTTCGCTTTTTGCCTCCGGCTCATTTTTCACCACGGCATAAAGATCGTCGCGACCATCGAAGCGATTGACGAAGCGCAACCGGCCGGCGATCACCGCGCGCGCGAGAAACTCTTTGTAATCACTTCGGCGTTCAGGGGCGATCAGATTGTTCTCAATGACGACGTACGACGTGGGCACGCTCTCGAGAAAGTCCATAAACTTCGCCGGGATCGCCCCTGAAGCGGTTGAACCTTCGATAACATCTTCGTATGGCGAACCAAAGCCGGAGATGCCGACGATCAACGGCTTCATGTGATCAGCGGAGCGAAGCACGTGGCGATGATTTACGTTTGGGCCAGCCGGCAACACCACTACCCCGCCGCGCATGGGAAGCTCTTTCAATCGTTGCGTCACAGCATCCGGGAAAACGTCGCCCCGCATGAACTTCAACGGCGCTGCGTGGAGTTCAAACAATAACGCTGCTGCCACGATCGCAAACACCCACCCTTGGCGGAGACGCGGCTTTCGCTCAGCGATAAGTTCCGCCAGCCGCTTCGCTCCCAGTCCCGCAAGGATCGCCAACCCGAGATAGGCAAACATCGCCCCGCGCAACGCGACGCGCATGCTTTTGAATAGCGGCACGAGATCGTAAAGGATGCGGTAAACGAAACTGTTCCATCCGAGCGAATAATAGAATCCGATGATGGTCCAGGCGAGACCCAGCCAGAATGCGTCGCCACGTCGATCTGAACGAATCGTTTCGATTAAGTTCGCATTTTCGCCGCGCTGGAGAAACGACGGATAACGAAAACAAAGCCGCGCGACGACGGCTATGGTAAGAAGCGCCAGAGCACGTTCTGAAGTGACATAGTTGAAGAGTCCATGCAAGGCTCCGGTGCGGTCATAACCGATCGCCGGCACGGAGATCACAATGGCAATCAAGGCGAGGAGATCAAGTCGTCTCACCCACTTGAGAATCGAGAATTCAGAAAACGAACTGTGCATTTGAAATCCTGGCGTTTGAGATTTCAAGTTATAAAGAGGCGTCAGGAAAATGGCGGCCAGAGATAGCAGGATGGGAAGCAACCCGGGAAACAACCGGAACTTGCCGCCATCAGGAAGATTGTCTCCCATCCCATGCCACAGCTTGTTACGCGCATCGGCCGCCAACCAGTGGCTCGGAGAGGCTGACCAACTCTTTACTTCATCAACACTTCGTTTGAAGTTGTAAAGCCGCGCCACGATGAAGTAAGGCAGCATGAATGGCAGCAACGCGATCGAGGCCAGTCCCAAAGCAATTGCGCCGCGTTGCCAAAACGCCCGCTCGCGCCAAAGCCCATGCCTCGTTAGCAAGATCACCGCGGCGACGACGAAGGGCACCAGAGACAATGTGAACCACGAAACCGCCGTTATCCCTGACATGAAAAACGCGACGCCAAGCCACACCGCGCGCCGTTTGCTCCGTTCACGCGCAAACAACACCAGAGCTTCCATTAGCAGCGGCACCCACATCGAAAACAGGTAAGCCACTTGCGACATCAAGCCGAAGCGAAACGGCACAAACGCAAAGATGATCCCCGCGGTCCAGGCCGCGCCGTTTGAGCCGGTGAGAGTGCGCGCCAGTCGAAACGCTCCGTACCCGCAAGTCACAAATCCAAAAAACATTGCGACCGCATGCACCGTGAGCGGTCGCGCCCCGAGCGCGAATAGCGGAAAGAAAAATAGCGCGATGCCGTAGGAGTGTTCACTGAACGCGAGCGTATAACGCAGCGGGTAAAACAGGTTTGCGTGAAAGAGATTGAGCGGATCGGTAAACGTTTGGTGATAGTCCCACCAAAGAATCCAGGAGATTAGATAGGGATCGCCGGGATCGACTACGGCGTCGCGAAGCCGCGTGACATAGGGCCAGGTGACCGCTGACGTGAATCCGCAGAACACCAGAAAAATCGCGACTTCGCGCAGCACGCGGTTGCGCCTGGCCCAGGCTGGCAGCAGCGGCCGTCGTTTTCCTTTTCCTTTTTCGTTTGAGCGCAGGATCAAAGTCGTAACGCAAACTGTTAGTTTGCACGCGTATCAGGGTCAGCCATTTAATCGTAGGACGAGGAATAATGCGAACTAACAGTTTGCGTTATTCCTTAGTGGCTGGAGGTGTTGCCGAGTCGTCATCGAAGCCGAGTCGTTCCTCGATAACGTACAACGGCCGGCGTTTGACCTCGGCATAGATCCGTCCGATGTACTCGCCGATGATTCCCAAGG
>JANLZV010000641.1:0-1819 GCA_031366425.1 Pyrinomonadaceae bacterium
CCGCCGCCCCCACCCCCCGGTTTCTAAAATAAATAACGTCCCGTCCAGTACAAAAGGTCATCGCGCGTTTCGATGACCTTTTAATTTGCAGGGCAGAGGCCCGACCGTTAGGGAGGGCGGGGGACAGAAGGCAGGAAGCAGTGGCACTACGCAGTAAAGAAGCCCGAGCGCAGTGAGGGCTCATTAGTCGGTGGTCATTCTTGATCCGACTAGTGGGCCCTCACTGCGGTCAGGCTTCACTGCGTGCTGCCTTGTGCTTACTGCTTCTGCCTACAGCCTTCTCTCCCTCAGCCCTCCCTCACGGTCGGGCTTCTGCTTGGTTCAGCTACTTTCGCTTCCAGCGCAATCCGTCTTTGGTATCTTCGAGAATGATTCCCCGGCCGGCCAGTTCGTCGCGAATTTCATCCGCGCGCGCGAAGTCGCGGCGGCGGCGCGCTTCCTGTCGTTCATCGATCAGGCTCTGCACTTCGCTGTCCAGCATCTCGGCTTGTCGCTCGCCGAAAACATTCAGTACGGTGTCAAACCGCGCCAGCAGCGCGAGTAATTCCGTTTGGTTTTCTGCGAACAATTGTTTGCGCGCGAGGGCAGTGTTCACGTCGCGAGTAAGGTTATGAATCACGGCGAGCGCCACCGAAGTGTTTAGATCGTCGTCCATACCTTCTTCAAATTCACGCGCGGCCCGCTCCGTTGCTTCATGGATCTTTTCGTTCAAGCCTGGAGTGGTTTTGGCTTCATTCAAGCGTGCGCGAAAATCGCGCAGGCTGCCGACGGTCTTTTCAGCGCCGGCCAGCGCATCAAAAGTGAAGTTAAGTTGCTTGCTGTAAGGAACGCTTAACAGGAAATATCTGACTGCGGCGGGCGAATAGCCTTTGGCCGCGACGTCGCGAAAGGTGTAGTAGTTTCCTTTCGACTTCGACATCGTTTCGCCTTCCACTTTCAGATGTTCGAAGTGGATCCAGTAGCGCACAAACTGTTTTCCGGTCGCGCCTTCGCTTTGAGCGATCTCATTTTCGTGGTGCGGGAACACCAAATCGATTCCGCCCGCATGGATGTCAAAAGTCTCGCCTAGATATTTCATGGCCATCGCGGAGCATTCGATATGCCATCCGGGCCGGCCGCGGCCAACGGGCGAGTCCCATCCGGTCTCAGTAGGCGACGCCGATTCTTTCCAGAGCGCAAAGTCGCGCGCGTCTTCCTTTTCATAACGGTCGGTATCGATTCGATCACTCGCGCCGGCGATGTTGCCGGCGAAGTTAATCTTCGAAAGCTTTCCGTATTCCGGGAACGAGGCGATGCGGTAATAGATCGAGCCTTCCGACTTATAAGCATGTTCGCTGGCGAGCAGCCGCTCGATCAGGTCAACCATTTCGGGAATGTGACGGGTGGCGCGCGGCACGATCTCCGGACGCTCACAACCAAGCACATCAAAGTCTTCCCACAGCGCGTCGATATATTTTGCCGTGTACTCATCGATGGTGACACCCGCGTCCTGCGACTTCGCAATGATGCGATCTTCGACGTCTGTGATGTTCATCACGTGAGTTACTTTGAAGCCCTTGAACTTCAAATAGCGGCGGAGGACGTCGGCATTGAGTGCCGAACGGAAGTTGCCGATGTGACCAAAATCCCAGACCGTCGGGCCGCAGTAATACATGGTCGCCTCGCCCTCGCGCATGGGACGAAACTCTTCGACCTTTCCGGAAAGCGTGTTTCGAAATTTAAGCATCGTGTTCGCTATTAAAAGATGCGCGCCCCTGAAAACTCAAGAACGCGCGCAGTTCGTGGAGTCTAGGTAAGTATCGATCGCGAGTCAAACACC
>JANLZV010000681.1:0-4913 GCA_031366425.1 Pyrinomonadaceae bacterium
GTCGCGAGCAGCGCGTAAAGGACCATGAAGCGCGGGTGCGCGGTGGTTAGCAGGATCATCAAGGCGTCGGCGCTACCCGGCATCGGGACAAACGATGAATCCAGGAGCGTCACCGCAAACAGACCAAACGGCCCGAGGGTGATGAAAAACTGAGAGAGCCGCGCGAGCTTCCCGGTGGCTTGTTGCAAGATCAGTCCCAAATTACGATTCCCTTTCCAAAGTTGTCATCTATCGCTACTTCTCAGGTCGCTCGCTTTGCGGCCCCGCGCGGTACCGGTTGATTACCAGATAAATCAGCAAGACAATGACGCCAGCCGCCGCCACGACACTCACAACCACGAGTCCGTTGTCCTTCAAGAATCGCAGCACGCGCACGCCGTAATAAACTGCCAGCACGCCTTCGATGTAGTAGCGAAGCGAGCGCGCAATCATCACGGTCAGCAAAAACTTCCAACGCGGATACTCCAGCGTGCCGGCCGTCGCTACGAAAATCTTGAATGGCAGAGGCGGGGGCAAGAGTGCGGGCACGGCAATCGCTAGAATGCCAAAGCGCGCGTAAACCCGTTCTACTCGCTCGAGACTTTCAGGTTTGAATCGTTTTCGCAAGACCGCTTGCCCGCCACGGCGCATGATTGAATAAAGCAGCCAGCAACCAAGCACGGAACCAGCGGCGGCAAAAAGCGGAAAGTAAAAAACTGCGGACGGGTATTTGTAACAGCGCCCGACGACCAGGTAGTCGTTAATTTCCGGGAGCGAAAGCAGAGACGAATCAAGCGCGCCGATTAAGACCATCGCCGGCGCCGCGATGTAAATCGGCATACTGATCACATACTGCTCTAGCCAGGCGCCGACCGAACTCAACCAATCAAACATAGGCGGTGATAGGAGACGAGTGAAAAGTAATGAGCAGCGAACCACCTCAGTCAGTGGTAATCACTGACTCATCTCTGATCACTTTTCAGTCTTCACTTCTCTTGCTTTACTTGGCGGGGGCAAAAATGGAAGGCGTGTCATAGGTGACGCCGACGGTAACGCCGGAATCGTGCGTGAAACGAGTTAGCCCCTTGATTCCAGCAAAATCAAACCGCAGACCGGAGGCCCGAATCTGCATTCCCAAACGCGCTTCAGCCTGCGACTCGGTGCCGAGTGGGCCATCGCCCGGTCGCGTATTAGTGCGCCCGTTGACTTCGCCGGCGATGCTAAATTGTTTATTAACGCGAAAGATTCCCGCCGCGCCGTAGGTAAGCACATCGTTTTGAGAAAACAATTCCGTCGGCGCAGTTAGAATTGCGATTCCCAGATTCGCAAACGTGTTCATGCGTCCATCGCGTCCAAACTTCTTCCCGATTAACACCGTGCCAAAGGCGTTCGTTTGATTGATTCCAATTCCGCGCGACTGATTCGAGTTTGGCAGCTGTACGCCAAAACGAAATCCCAGAGATGGGCCACGACGCGTCTCGGCCCGCAACTTGATTTTAGTCGCGAGGGTAAAATCACCGGTGTCGTTGGTTGAATTGGCGCCGGGAGCAATCGCCAGGTTAACGGCTGATGGTCCCCTCGAATTAATGCTCAGAAAATTTTGGGCCACGCCTTCAATCTGGAATTCGATGTTTGGCGCAAATCCGATGTTAATCCCGATCACACCGACCCGCGTGAGATCCCCTGTAAGTCCGGAGACTGGGTAACGCGCGCCCTGCAGAAAATCGACCCCTGCTTCAATACGCATCGAACCGGGTGGAATAATGTCCACGTCTTCAGTTAACAACGGACGCTGCTGCGCGTGGGCGGCCAGCGACAATCCAAACAAAAAGATTGCGATCACTACGAGGCGAGCAAAATGGAATTTTGAATGATACATATCCGGGTCTTCGGCGCTGACAGGTACGGCGCTGATTGTAGTGACCCCGGCAGGTGGCGTCAATCAGTGATTTGGGCTAGTCGTCCTGACGACCCCGCGGAGGGCGAGGCCAACGAATAATCGCGTGTGTTAATATCGGCGCCAACCCAACTTACGAGGTCCATTTTTCATGAAACATAGATTTGCTGCGCGACTAACGATCCTCCTCCTGCTGCTATCGGCACTCGTCCCAAATTCGCTGTTGATTTCGGCGACACACGGGTCACACCCTGCGCCGGATCCAGTCGCCGGTTCAATTCAGCTTGCTGGTTTGCGCGAGACCGTCACGGTGCGACGCGATGAACGCGGCATCCCCTACATCGAAGCGAAGAATGACGACGACCTGTATTTCGCCCAAGGCTTCGTCACCGCCAGCGATCGCCTTTGGCAGATGGACCTTGGCCGGCGCAGCGCTCGCGGTGAAGTAGCCGAAGTGCTCGGGACGCTCGCGCTCGAGGAAGACAAACGTCACCGGCGATTTGGGTTTGGCGCCGCCGCCGAAGCTGAAGTTGCGGCCGCGAGTCCGCGAGATCGCAAAGCTCTCGAATCATATGCGATGGGAGTTAACGCCTACATTGCGACGCTGGATGCGAAGAGTCTGCCGCCCGAGTTTCAAATCCTGCAATACCAACCAAAACCCTGGACCGCCGCCGACTGCTTAGTGATACCTAAACTCTTTTTTGAGACGCTCTCCACCAGTTGGCGTTTGGACATAATGCGTGAGGCGTTGGCAGGATTGCCGGGAGAGAAGTTGGCAGCCATGCTGCCGGAAACTTCGCCGCTCGACGTTTTGGTAGTCGGCGACGACAAGAAGCCTGCGCAGAAACGCGCTAGGGGAAATGCTGGTACCACTGCGGAAGCAAACACCGTCGCACCGATCATCGCATCTGTCCTGCAGGCCCTCGCCGAAGACGAAGCAGTCGAGGCGCGATCGCTGGCCCGCGTGGGACTACACGCGGAAGCGCTCGCCGCGAGTAACAACTGGGTGGTCAGCGGCAAACGCACAGTTTCCGGCAAACCTCTGCTGGCAAACGATCCGCATCTGGCAGCTTCAGCGCCCGCAGTTTGGTACATGATCCATTTGTCCGCTCCTGGGATTCGCGTCGCGGGCGTCACCGCCGGAGGCATTCCCGGAGTGATTATTGGACACAACCAAAAGATCGCGTGGGGCTTTACCAACGTTGGGCCAGACGTTCAGGACCTATATTCGGAAAAGTTTGACCCGGCTAATCCGCGCCGGTATGCAACGCCCGCAGGTTGGCGTGACGCAGAGGTTCGACACGAACAGATCAGGGTGCGAAAGGATTTTGTCAGCACCGCGACAGACAACGTTGATCTGGACGTAACGGTCACACGCCATGGACCAATTATTTTTGAAAACGCCGGCAAGCGCTACGCGTTGCGTTGGACCGCCATTGATCCGAAGCTGAACAAGGGCGAAGGACTTGACGGTTTGAACCGCGCCGGCAACTGGAAGGAGTTTACCAACGCGATCAGTCGCTACACCGGCGCGACTCAGAACATGGTCTTTGCCGACGTTGACGGACACATTGGCTATTACGCCGCCGGCAGAGTTCCAATTCGCGCGTCAGGCGACGGCAGCGTTCCCTACGACGGATCAACTGACGCCGGTGAGTGGAACAGCTTTATTCCGTTTCAGGAGTTGCCTCATGTTTTTGATCCACCTTCCGGGATGATCATCACTGCGAATCAGAGAATCGTCGGCGCCAGCTACCCGCATTTCTTAACGCACTCGTGGGCACAGCCTTATCGCGCGCGACGCATCTCCGACCTGCTTAACAAGAAACCAAAGCTGACAGCAGACGACTTTCGCGCGGTGCTTGGCGATGTCTATTCGATCGCAGGCATGACCTTCGTCAAGGGAGTATCTAACACTTTGAAAGGCCAAACGGGCGCTGCTGCCGACGAACAATTGCGCCAGGCGATCACGGCGATGGATTCGTGGGACGGAAGGCTCGATGCTGATTCAAAAGTCGCCCCGGTAGTGGCCCAAATGCGCATCGCCTTTCGCACGCGCATTATCGAAGCAGCCATCGGCGCCGATTTAGCGAAATCTTTCGGCTGGTCGAATTTCGATACTACGTTGGATCGAATCATTACTGACCAGCCAGCTACGTGGCTACCGAAGGAGTTTAAGACTTACGCGGAGTTGTTGCGGGCGTGCTATGGAGACGCGCGTCAGGCGTTGGCGAAAGCGCTCGGTGAAGATGAGTCGAAGTGGACCTGGGGCAATCTCGTCAAGTCGCGTTTTCCGCATCCGCTGGGGCCAGTGCCCTTCATCGGTGGACAATTTACGATTCCGCCGTTTCCGCAAAACGGCACGCCCTTCATGGTGGGAGCTACGGTAAACGTCGGTGCGTCCGTTTCGATGCGACTGATTGCAGACCCCAGCGACTGGGACAAGACCCAGCACGGAATTACACTCGGTGAGTCAGGCCTGCCTTCGAGTCCGCACTGGAAGGATCAACTTGACGATTGGCGCGCCGTCACCCCGCGAGTCTTTCCCTTCAGCGAAGCAGCGATTGCGAAGGCCACCAGGGAAACCCTGACCCTCGAACCTAAACGCTGAAGATGCACGCTGGGAGCGCAGGCATCCTGCCTGCAAGCAACGAGCGCTCAGCGAACAGCTTTCTTCATCTCTCTCGTTTTCTAAACGCGGCGCTACTGAACCGCCAATCTTCAGGCCTTTCACACAGCCCAGCTTTCACCGGATTATTTTCAATGTAGATAATTGCGTTCGCAAAATGGTCGGCGTTCCGAATCCACCGATCGAATGATTCTCGCTGCCACAGTTGTCCAGTACGACTAGCGATCTTATTGGCTTCATTGGCGGTGTACGACTTAAGGGAATGCAATATTGCGGACAATTCGTACCCGGCGCACGGCGTTGCCAGAATGTGCACATGATTCGGCATGATGACCCACGCTGTAAGGCGGTTACGTTCCCCATCAAAGAAGAGTAACGAGTCTTGGACCAGCTCGGCGATACGCGGCG
>JANLZV010000733.1:0-3766 GCA_031366425.1 Pyrinomonadaceae bacterium
CCGACGCTAAACTCTTGCCTCGCGCATTCTGCATCCAATCCACATAAACCTGATCGTGCTTTCGCTTCGCGATCGTCCGCTCGACCGTGGCTATTCGCGGCACCCGCTGCGCCACCTCGCCCGCCAACAATTTAGAAAACTCAGCCACGCTTTCATAGCCATTCGTCGGTTTCAGCGGCAGGTAGAGGTGAATCCCAGACGAGCCAGACGTCTTGGGAAAGGCCTTTAGTCCCAACTCATCGCAAACCTTTTTGGTGACCAGGGCGACTTCGAGTACGTTTTGCCAGGGTGCTTGTTTTGGATCCAGGTCGATTGCAATCCAATCGGGGTGGTCCAGTTTCGCGGTAGTTGAATGCCACGGATGCTGCTCGATCGTTCCGAGGTTCACGAAGTGGAGCAGGGAAGCCAGGCTCGTTTGGACCGCATAGTCGAGTTCGCGTCCCTCCTGATTGGTCAGATGGACTGTTTTTACAAATGATGGCGCGCTGGCGAGATCCTGTTGGAAAAACATCGGCGCGTTAATCCCACGCGGCCAGCGCTGCAAGATCGCCGGGCGATTCTTCAGATGCGGCAGGATGTGCTCGCTGACCGCGAGGTAGTAGCAAAGCAGATCAAACTTCGTGAGCTTCTCGTTCGGCCAATAAACACGTTCAAGACTGGTTAGCGAAACGCGTTCGCGACCCACGGTCAACGACAGATCGCCTTTAGGACTTTTGAGATCTATGAACTCCGCGACCGAAAGCGCAGGCTTGCCCACGACGCGCGAAGTCTTAGTCGGAGCGTTCTTGGAAGATGCGGATTTGCGAGTTGGCATTGCTGGTAGATGAGCCCTTCTTCACGGTCGGGCTTCTGCTTCCTGTGCATCTGCTGCCTGCTCATAACCATTCGGATGTGTTTGCATCCAACGCCAGGCTGACTCAATGATTACTCTGAGGTCTTGAAACTGGGGGTTCCAGCCGAGTTCGCGCTTTATTTTTTCCGAACTGGCAATCAGGACCGCCGGATCGCCAGCACGTCTCGGACCCACACGCGCCGAGATAGTCCTGCCGGTAACTTCTCGCGCAGTCTCGATTACCTGCTTCACGCTATAGCCGACTCCCCCACAGCCCAGATTGTAAATCCTGCCCGCCGGTCCTGCAGATGGTTCGTTTCCAAACGACTTGAGCGCGAGTATGTGCGCGCGTGCTAGATCGATGACGTGAATGTAATCACGTACGCAGGTTCCGTCTGCGGTCGGATAGTCGTCGCCATAGACCTCAATCGCGTCCCGCTTTCCCGCCGCCACCTGTAGCGCAATGGGAATGATGTGCGTTTCCACCGCGTGGTCTTCGCCGCAATGTTCGCTGGCGCCGGCGGCGTTGAAATAGCGCAATGAAGCGAACTGCAAACCGTGAGCTTCCGCGTACCAGCGCATTGCCCGTTCAAAAGTTAGTTTCGATTCACCGTAGGGATTAGTTGGATTCGTGGTGGCGGTTTCTTCGATCGGCTGCTTGTCCGGTTCACCGTAAGTAGCTGCCGTAGATGAAAAGACGAGGCGGTTGACTCCGGCTTCGCGCATTGCTTCGAGTAACGTGATTCCGTTGACCACGTTATTGCGGTAATACTTGCCGGGCGCTTCACACGATTCACCGACCAGCGAGTCCGCCGCCATGTGAACTACCGCTTCGATGCGGTGGTCCAACAGCGTCTGGCGCAACGTGTCGGCATTGGACAAATCGGCCTGGACAAACTCTGCGCCCTCAACTACTGCTGCCGCGTGGCCCTTGTAAAGACTGTCATAGACGACCGGCTGATGGCCGTCGTTAACCAGTTCTTCGGTGACGACGCTGCCTATATAGCCCGCCCCACCTGTCACTAAGATTTTCATTAGTCGCTTTGGAACTACTGGTCAGACTCGCTGCGAGATCGGCGGCATTAAGTATGGGCCACTTTGGGTTGGGCCGGTGACGAATTTGCAGTGGCTGTGTCAGGGGGAGAGTAGTAGAGAATTCGATTGCAGTTCTCGCAAGTAACCACTTCCTCGCCGCGTCGCACCTGGGCCATCGCTTGGGGGCGGAGCGCCATAAAGCATGCCATGCAGGCGCCATTGCGCGCTTCGGCCACCGCCACGCCGTCGCGGATGCGTTTGCTGATCCGATTGTAATCAGCGCCAATTGCTTTCGGTAACTCACTGATCAAACGTTCACGCTCAGCCTGACTCGTAGTCAGCAGGCCGGCTTGGCGGCTCGTTTCGTCGTCGAAAGCTTTGAGTCGGGCTTCACGATCGGAGTTTAATGAGTTCACTTCATCCGCCCGTTCAGCCAGTGAAGCTTCAGCCTTTTCGAGAGCTTCCATCTGTTCGAGAATCTGGCCTTCGAGGGCGCCGATCTGTTTTCGGGCTGCGTCGGCTTCGCGAATAGCGGCGGTGTATTCGTCCTGCTTTTTGGAGGACATCAGGTTTCGCTCGGCGCGTTCCGAGCGCACCTTCTGCTCGGAAACTTCGACTTCAAGTTGCGAACGGCTGTGCCTGGCCTCGTCTCTCGCGGTTTCCAACGCGCGAATTTCAAAGGCGCGCTGGTCGAATTCTGCTTCGACTTCAGCGCGCCTTTTTGGTATCGCTTCCAGTTCTACTTGTAGTTTTCTGATGCTTGAATCCAGGTTTTGTAGAGCGACTAGTTGCTGCAATTCCGCTTTCACTCTTTATTCACTCCTTAAAAGATCCGGTCTGGTTTTTTGATAAATCAGGGCAATCATTGGACAGATTATCAGGCATCGTTCGTCTCCGCGCAAGTCAGCATCGGCGGGACCTCGGATTCACTCGAAAAATGAGCGCCACTTTGATCTGCGGAGACCATACGCCGCTCTCTGGCCCTCCCGCGCGACGGCGGCAGTTCGAATCGCTGACGG
Source organism: Pyrinomonadaceae bacterium (assembly GCA_031366425.1). Classification (GTDB taxonomy): domain Bacteria; phylum Acidobacteriota; class Blastocatellia; order Pyrinomonadales; family Pyrinomonadaceae; genus PSRF01. The sequence continues at coordinate 2,887 of JANLZV010000733.1, forward strand.
GTCACTTTGCTCCGGAGAAATGGAGCACTAAGAAAGATCTCCAAACGAATGCTGAAGCAAAGCAGCGACTGTGATTGCCGCCGTCTCCGCGCGGAGTATGCGTCCTCCGAGGGTTACGATTTGCCAACCGGCATCTCGGGCAGCGTTAATCTCTTCATCAGCCCAGCCACCTTCAGAACCGACTAACGCTGTGAGCGAGGTTACGTTTGCGAGGAAGCGACCCTTCGCTTTCGATAACGAGTCGCCGTCGCGCTCGGAAAACATCAGTCCCGGAACCGCTCCTTCAGAGCTGTCGAGTTCGACTGTGCGGTCGATGATTGCTGGAAACTTAACTGGCATCGTCACCTCAGGCACTAGCGCTCGCCCCGACTGCTTCGCCGCTTCCAGCCCAATTCTTTGCCAGCGCCCGACGCGCTTCTCAGCGTCCGACGCATCGCGTAAGCGGATATCAGCGTGTTGCGTCAGGAGTGGCACGATTTGCACAACGCCTAACTCAGTTGCCTTTTGCACCACGAGATCAAACTTCTCGCCTTTAAGCAGTGCCACCGCGAGGGTTAATTTCAACGGAGACTCGGGACGCGCCGGTTCCACTTGCTCAACAACTTTAAGTTGCGCCGCGTGACGTTCGCTTCGTTCCAGCCGGCAATGAAACTCTCGTCCCGCTCCATCAAAAACATAAACGTCGTCACCAGGTTGCAGGCGCAACACGTCGCGCAGGTGACGCGCCTCATCAGACGCGAGACTTAGGTTTTCAAAATTTAGATCAAACGCGCTCGGCGGCGCATAGAATCTGCGACGGCTCATATTAGTAGATCAGTAGGACAGGCATTCCTGCCTGTCTACCTACATTAAGAATCTTCAAAATCTGACAGACAGGAAT
>JANLZV010000753.1:0-3375 GCA_031366425.1 Pyrinomonadaceae bacterium
GCGAGAATCTGTCCGCCCCACGCTAGCGCGCATCCGAGTAGGGTCGCCGCCACGGCGCGCCAATTCCAACCGGACGTAAACGTATAGACGCCCTTCGCGCGATAGAGGTCGGGAAGTGCGAGCTGCTTTCGCCGCACCAGCCAGTAGTCAGCAATCAAAACGCCCGCGATCGAACCCAACCCTCCCGAGTAACCGACGAGCCACGCGAAAATGTAACCCGAAGGATCGGCCAGCAAGCGCCACGGTCGCATCAAAATCCCCACGATGCCCGTGATGAGTCCGCCAGTCCGAAATGAAATTAACTTGGGAAAGGCATTGGCGAAATCGTTAGCGGGTGAAACTACGTTCGCGGCAATGTTGACTGCGAGTGTGGCAACAACGACCGTAAACATTGAAATCGCGATCACGATAACGCTGTGAAACTGGCCGACGAGCTTCATCGGATCCCACAGTTCATCAGCTTTCATGTGTGGGTAGATAACAACTGCGGCGGAAGTGATCATTACGCTCATCGCCGCAAAAACAGTCATCGTAGTAGGTAGCGCTACAATTTGCCCGATGGCTTGCTCGCGTTGGCTGCGGCCAAACCGCGTAAAGTCAGGCATGTTAAGCGACAGCGTGGCCCAAAATCCGATCATACCGGTGAGCGAAATAATGAAGAGCGGCCAAAACTCTTTCAGGGTTGGAAACTTGCTTTGCTGCGTTAAGACATAACCCAGTCCGTTAGCTTTCCAGATGGCCCAACCCAGGAGCAGCGCGGTCATGATCAGCACGAAAGGCGCCGCCCAGTTTTCCACCTTCCGCAATAAATCCATGCCGCGGTAGATGATGTAAATGTTTAGACCCCAGAAGATCAGAAACGAAACCCACTCGGTAGTCATGTGGCCGTCAATTGGCCCGCCCAGCAAGGTCTTCCAGCCCGGGATGATAGCGGCGAAAAAAACGTTGAGCGCTTCGCCGCCGATCCACGCCTGAATGCCAAACCAGCCGCAGGCGACGATCGCGCGCATCAGCGCCGGCAGGTTGGATCCATAAGTTCCATAGGCGGCGCGGGCGAACACCGGGAAGGGAATCCCATACTTGGTGCCGGGATGTGAGTTGAGCAGAATAGGAATGAGTACGATCACGTTACCCAGCAGGATCGTAATCAGAGCCTGCCACCAATTCATGCCCGCGCTAATCAGCCCCGAAGAAAGCATGTAGGTGGGAATGCAGTGGGCCATGCTGATCCAAAGCGCGGCATAGTTATACGTGGTCCAGTTGCGTTTCTCGATCGGCACCGGACCGAGGTCTTCGTTGTAGAGCGAACTGGTCTTAATTTGTTCGGCGACTTCGGGACGGAGTTCTACCCGACCGTCAGGGTGTTGGATTGTCTCCGAGTTGTTAGGCATGCGTTCGCTTGAAGCAACGAACCGGGTCATTTGAGCTCGAAACTTACGATAACACGCGCGGTGATGGAAATCTGGCCAAGGGCAATCGTGCTTTCCTCCGCGGAATAAGAGCCGCTCCCGCTGGACCGTCTGTAAGTGACGCTGTTGTTGGAAGCACCACTTAAGTCTGGACCCTCTTCAGCGATTGAATAGGCTTTGCCAATAGATTGCCCAATCTCTTTGGCGAGGGCGCTTGCTTTCTCCTGCGCGGCTCTTATGGCCATCGCACGGGCCTGGTCTTTATACTTGCGAATCTCCGTCGTGCGAAACTCCACGGCATCGATGCCGGTAATTCCAGTCTTGAAGATATCAGCCAACAATAGCTCGGCTTTACTCACATCCCGCAGAATAATGGCAATGCTTTTGCGAATCACATAGCCGAGGAACACGCTGGGCTTTTCGGTCTCCCTTTCATCAGAGTAGGTCTCTTCCAAACTGATATGCCCGGTCTGCACATTATTGGCCGGTATCTGGTACTTTCGCGCGAGTGCCAATACCTTCTTCACGATTTCATCATTTATCAACTGTGCGTTCTGCAGATCCTTGTCCAAAGTACTCGCGCGCATGTTGAAAACAGCTTCGTCTGGCACAACCATGATCTCAGCCTGACCCGTAACTGTAATCAGTGGGCGGTCAACTGAGTTCTGCGCGAAGACCGAAGTTGCCGAGAGAGTGATTGCGAAAACCAACAGTATTCTTTTAATCATTTGTTTGTGATTTGCGGCACTCCAAACGCTTATTCCTCTTTCCGTGGACGGCTCTGGGATTCAGATAGGGCGCATACTAAGACAATCCGAGCGAAGCCCACAAGTTGTTGGAGACCAGGTTCACTTGTGCCGCTTTTCATACACTTCCTGAAAGGCTTCGAGCAGTGGCAATTCGATCTTATCTCGCGCGCGGCCAGCCGAACGCTTGCTGGCGATAATGTCGCGAATATTTAAAACTGGAAAACCGCTGGAGGTGTCCATCCGACTCTTGGCTTCCTCATAACTTTCAATTCCGTCCGGAGCGAAGACCAAGTCGATATCAAAGGGACCTGATTTTATTTGTACGAAATCTTTTCCCCGAACAACCTCCTCGATCAAATCATCGTCAAGAGTGAAACCAAGGGTTTTGAGAGCAGCAACTATTCGCTCGCCGTTATCCCGATCCTTCCGTGGGTACACATCAACGTCCTGAGTCGTGCCCGGATAGCCGAGAAGAATCGCGCCACTTTTGCCAATAAACATATAGTCAACGCGATGGGTGGTGAAAGCTGCAGCGACCTCCTGAGCTTGGGCGGGATTGAATTGTTCACGGGGCATCGAGGGTTTCTGCTGTAGTTTAGTCGGGCTCGCCATAACCGAGATACTTCGGTAGATTATCGCGGCACCACTTGCGGTAGGCAGCAGTCGAATCAAACGACCGCCACGGTGAGTCGTCCATCACGGGCTTGTAAACGTAACAGAATCCATAGCGCATTCGCTGTTCAACGCTACGCTCCAGGTTGCGCTCACATTGTCGTCTGAAGTCGTCTAAATCGTCGTCCTGCATTGAGCAAATCCTGGGACTAAATTCTACATCGACACGCACGTTCCGCGCTTCAAAAACTGTCCATCGCCGGCTTTTCCTTTGTACTCACCATTCTCGATTACTACTTTGCCACGCGAGAGAACTGTCTCAACCACGCCTTTGATTTTCTTGCCTTCGTAGGTGCAGTAGTCGACATTCATGTGGTTTGTCTTAAGGCTGAGAGTCTGTTCCTTGTCCGGGTCGAAAATAACGATGTCGGCGTCTGAGCCAATTGCGATCGTTCCTTTCTTCGGAAACAGTCCAAACATCTTGGCGGCCGCGGTAGAAGTCAGTTCGACGAAACGATTAAGGCTGATGCGATTCTCAACCACCCCGCCGTTGTAGATGAGGGGTACGCGGTTCTCCACACCGGGAGCGCCATTGGGAATTTTCG
>JANLZV010000011.1:0-13123 GCA_031366425.1 Pyrinomonadaceae bacterium
TTAAACTTTCCGTAGTTGAACCCGGAGACCGGCAGCTCAACCGTACCGCTGGTCCACTTTGAAACTTTGAGGTCGCCTTCCAACTGTTCCGGACCAGCGAGGGCTCCGGTGGCGACGAAGATGTTGTCTTTGGGATACCGGAAAGTTAGTTCAAAGATGGCGCGATCGCCGAAGCCGGTGGCGGGATTGTTGGGAAACCAGGTTTCCCGCGGGACCAGAATGAAATTGCCGCCGCCGGAATCGCGTAGCGCTTCCTCGCCGTCGTACTGCACCGTCAGCTTTACGACCTGGCCCGCGTCCATCGCCTGCGGCAGGATCACACCGAAGTCTGCGTCTTCATCTTTACCTTCCTGGATAAAACTCAACTCGCGTCCCTGCTCGTCCGTGACCCGACTGACGCGCAACGAACGATAGAGATTAAACGGGAGAACTCGAAGCCGGGGCGCAATCGTGCGGAGCGTGATCTTGTCGGAAGCCAGTATCCGTGTGCCGCGAATGGTGCCGTCGATTTCGTGCTTCGTGATGTCGTAGAGGCGGCGTTCCTGCGAGCTGTTGGCGGTCCCCTTCTTGTATTCGTCTTCCATGTGAAACGCCGTCCAGATGCCGCTGGCGGTGTCGCTCAGGCTAAAGAGCGCAACCTGCTCAGGGGCAACTTCACTAATGCCGCGCGGATCCACGATGTAGGCGAGCTTGTCGTAACGGCCGCCGCCGGGAAAGGCCATGAAGAAGCCCTGCGACTCGGGTTCGCCGAGATCGCCAATCGTGCGCAACTCGACGTTGTAACGCCACTGCTTCCGCAGTTGCGATTCAATTTCACGGTAGACCTCGCGTGCGCGCGCCGACTGTGCACCACCTGCGGTCATCTGCACTCCGGTTGCTTTCTTGATCTCGTCGAGCGTGTTGTCCGTGAAGCGCATCACGAGGCGGGAAAAGTGTTCGGTGAATCCCGGTTTCTCGGAAAAGAGCGCCAGGCTGCGAATCTCAGCAGTCGTCGGCGGAGTCAGAGTCATGTCGCCGTCGCCTAAAAAAACTGCGCCAACTGTGCGTCCATCGATCGGGGCGAGGAAATAGATTTCGCCGCTGTTGAACTTAAACGTCGCCGCGTCGCGATGCAGCACTAGTCCACTGACTGTCGCTGCCGGTCCGCCGAAACTGTCGGGGGCATTGCTCTTTTGGCGAAACTGTTGGTAGACCGGATCGCTATTGGCTTTTGAGGCCGTTCCCTGGGCGAAGGCAGAATTGATTGGGGCAAAACAGAGTATTGCGAAAGCAAGCAGGGATAAAAACTGAACACGGTAAGACATTTGTAATTCCTTTAGAAAATGGGAGGTTTGGTTAGTCTGCAAAACACTTCAATCGAGAGCTTAAGAGGATACAGCAAAGATTCGAATAGTCGCAGCTAAGACCGAGCAAGGCCCATCCGCCGCCTGACCGCCGCCGTAGCGGAAAGTCTTTCGTTATTCGTTGATGTTTTCAAACCCGGTAAACTTCCAGCCGGTCCGCGTTAAGGTAAATGTGTACACGAACGGATCGTCTCCGCCGCCGCCGCTCGCAAAACTGCAGCTGACTGTGAATTTGCTTGAACTCGTCATATCAGTTTGCGGGGTGGCCTGTTGAAAACATTTCGCTGCGTTTGTTTCACCGGAGAAGACTTCGCCATATTTCTTCAGTAGTTGTGAACTGCTTCTGATGCTGGCGACGCCGTAACCGCGTAAGATCGGGAATCGCGATAGAGTAACTACAGTTCGCCGATCGTTCTTGATCACCGCGCCCTTGAACTTATTCCAGAAGGCGGCGAAGGAATCCTTTCGCTGGGCTAATGATCGCGACGCGCTTGCTGGCATACGGGTCACGCCGGTTAATGGCGCAGCATTGAGGAATGCGGCTGAGACCAACATCAATGCTAAACAGTAGACAGACAATACTCTGCTGCCCCGGGAAATTTGCGGCCTGGTTGTTTGGTTCACGTCCGTATTCATAGCTCAACTGGCACCCAAAATCCAAGGTCTGTTTGCCTGAAAGCATCGACTAACGGCTGTCGAATTAAGTCCGATTAAGTGGGCCGCGGAATTAAAATCGTGACTCAGGTTGCGGTGCGGCGAGGGTTGGGAGTTAAATAAGACGAACACATGTCCATGGTCGGAACAACTCTGGGGAATTACAAGATTCTCGAAAAAATTGGTGCGGGCGGACAGGGAACTGTCTATAAAGCTGTCGACTCGAAGCTGGGCCGTACGGTGGTGATCAAAGTTCTGCCCGCAGAATTGGTTGCGAAAGAAGCCAACCTTAAACGTTTTGAGCGCGAGGCGCGGCTGGCTTCGTCTTTGGACCATCCGAACATCTGCACCATTTTCGATTTGAATGAAATCGAGGGCGTCCACTTCATCGCGATGCAGCACATCCAGGGCCGCAACGTCCGGCAACTGGTAAACGGCAAGCCACTGCAACTCGAGAGCGCGCTCTCCATAGCGATTCAAGTTGCCGATGCGCTCGTCGTGGCCCACGCCAAAGGGATCATTCATCGTGACATTAAAGCCGGCAACGTGATGGTGAATCGAGATGGCGGGGTCAAAGTTCTCGACTTTGGACTTGCCAAGCTGCTCGACGAGGATGCCGCTCGCACCTCAGGAATTCATCACACCGAGTTAACCGAAGTGGGAGTGCCTTATGGTACGGCGACTTACGCGGCGCCCGAACAGGCTCGTGGTGATCGCGTCGATTCGCGCGCGGACATTTTTTCGACCGGGGTGTTGCTCTACGAAATGCTGACGGGCATGTGGCCCTTTCGTGGGACCAGCGCCGTGGACGTGCGGCACGCCGTGTTGCATCTCGAGCCGGCGCCGATCAATGAAGTGCGGCCTGACCCGGTGCCACCACGGCTGCAGCAGGTTCTCGATCGGGCGTTAAAAAAGGATCCGCGCGATCGTTACCAGCAGATCACCCAATTTCGCGACGACCTCCGCGCCGTGGTCCGCGAAAACGCGATGGCCGAAGGTGGCATCGTTGACGAAAGTGGCCTGCCGGTGGCGCCGCGACATTTGAACGCCGACGGTCCGTTGTCGCGTGCGCTGCGTTGGCTTGGAGTGAAGGGGAATGACAGTTCAGCAGCGTCTGGACGCATGGCCGGCGGATCGTCGCAGCCAAGTGATGCCCACGAGACTCCCACTACCGTTGGCGATCGCGATCGCAAAAGCGTAGCTATCCTGCCGTTTAAGAATTTAGGCAACGATCCCGAGACAGCGTTCTATGAATTTTCCCTGGCGGATGCGGTGATTACCGAGCTGGCGCGCGTACGCTCGCTCGTGGTGCGGCCGTCATCAGTGATCGTTAAGTATCAAGGGAAACAAGTTGATCCGGCGGATGTTGGCCGCGAGCTCGATGTGGATGCAATTCTGACTGCCAACTTCCTGCGGGCGAAAGATCATCTTCGCGTTACGGTGCAACTGCTTGACGTGAGAACCGGGGAAATTATTTGGAGTCATCGTATCGACGCCGACGCCAGCGACATTATGGCGGTGCAGGATACGATCGTGCAGCACATCGTTGACGGCTTGCGGGTGGAGTTGAGCCCCGCGGAAAAAGTTGAACTCGCGCGCGGCACCACCACCGACGCGGCCGCTTCAGAAGAATACCTGCGGGGACGTCATTGCCTGGGCCAATTCATCTACCACACCACGTCTCGCGCGGATCTCGATGCGGCGATCAACCACTTCGAGCGGGCCACCGAAATGGATTCGAACTTTGCGCTTGCCTACTCGGCGCTGGGTAGTTGCTACGTGCATCGGGTGCTGAAGGCGCTCGGCGGCACTGAAGACCACGATAAGGCCCAAAAAGCGTTTAGCAAGGCGCTGGCGCTCGATCCAAAACTGCTGGAAGCGCGACTGCAAAGCGTTTTCATTTACATGACGCGAGGTCAAAAGCCGAAGGCCCGCACCGAGATCGAATTGTTGCGTGATGAATATCCAAACGACGCCGGGGTGCATTTTGTGCGCGGCTACCTGGCTCGGCTGGACGCGGACTACGATAAGGCGTTGAAGAGTTTTGAGCGCATGGTGCGTCTAAATCCCGCCGAGCGAGTGGTGGCGAGTTATCATCGCGCGCGGATTTTCATGTACCAGCAACGCTATGAAGACGCTCTTGCTGAACTGGACCAGGGTGCGGCGCTGGAACCGGACCACCCCATGATTCAAACCTGGCGCGCGCGCATCCTGACGTATCGCGGAGAGATCGATTCCGCCAAACGAATTCTCGAACAGGTGTTGGAGAAAAACCCACAGATGGATGGGATTCGTCCCATCCTCGCCATCTGTCTCAGCGCTGAGAGCAGATACGAAGAAGCAAATAAGCAGTTGACCGAACGCGTTAGAATCGGTGCGGCTGCCGACCACGACATCGCTTATTGGTTGGGCACTGCCTATCTGTTACAGGGTCGCCAGGTGAAAGCGCTCGAGTGGTTGCAAACTGCAATTGAGCTTGGAAATGAAAACTACCTCTGGTTTGAAACTGATCCTAACTGGGTCGACTTGCACGACGATCCTCGATTCAAAGCGTTGATGCAACGAGTCAGAACGTCGCTGGGAAAACGCGACGACACCGCCGCCTAAAACTTATGAAGACCTTCGTTGTCGGAGACATCCACGGGCGCAATGCCCAACTGCAACGCCTGATGGAGATGATTCCGCGGGATGAAACTCTGGATACGCTCGTGTTTTTGGGCGACCTGATCGATCGTGGTCCGGATGCGCCGGGCTGTGTCGATTACGTAATGAAAATGCAGCGCGACAATCCGGAAAGGGTTTTGTGCCTGCGCGGCAATCATGAGCAGATGCTGCTCGACTTCATTGAAGGCAGTGCGAACCTTTGGATCACGCCAGTCACCGGAGGGGAACGAACGTTTGAGCAGTACGTCGGCAGGACTTTGAATATCGAGAAAGAGCAGGACCTGGAAGACGCGCGGCGTTCAGTTGAAAGCAGCGTTCCGCCAGAACATCTCGACTTTTTCCACGAGCTGCCTTTTTTCCACGAAGACGATTATGCGATTTACGTGCATGCTGGGCTTGATCGAACGAAGCATCCCAAAGATACGCCGTCGCAGTCGCTACTCTGGATGCGCGATATGGAGTTTTACAAAAACTACCGTGGAAAGCCCTGCATTTTTGGTCACACACCCACGCCGCTGTTGCCTCTACGTGGACGAGTCGGTCGGCATGGAATTTACATCTCCCACAGCGCCATAGGCATCGATACGGGTTACAACCTGCAGTCGCCGTTGAGCTGTCTTTCCCTGCCCGATTTCTCTCTCTATCAAACCTTTGCTGACGGACACGAGGAAACGCACCACATCACGGCGTTTATTCCGGAGACGTTAAGAGCAATGCAGAAGCGGGCGGGAATTTGAAACCTGGGGTTAACGCAGCTGAATTAGTAGTCTCGGGCAATCGGTAATTGAAAAAGCGAATAGGCGCGACAAACGTGGCAGTTCGTCGCGCCTATTCAATGTCGTGGTCACTGTCCTCACCCCAGCAACCACTGAGACGGAGGATTCACCAACCGTCTCTTCTTGCCCCACAATATACAGCGCAAGTCTGGTGCCAACAAAATTTCGGTCTGTGCGCGACTCCTTCAATTTAGTTTTACAAGGGTTCTCAGGATGATCCTTTCCATCGCTCACCCAAGGCGCGATCCGCCGGTGTAAAACTTCCGAAAGCACCGAGTAAAAAATCCACTGTGAAGATCAATTACCGAGGGCTTGCTGAATTACATCCACTAGTCCTCGTGCCTGCGCTTCGATGTCGTTTTGATTCTCACCTTCGATCATCACGCGGGCCAGTGGTTCGGTCCCGGAGTAACGCAGAAGCAATCGGCCTCTTGCACCGAGCACACTCTCAATCTGTTGCGCAGCGCTTTGAATAGACTTGACCTCGGCGAAGGGCCGCTTAATTTTAACCCGGACATTGAGCAGGATTTGCGGAAACGTTTCAAAGCCGGCGGTCAGTTCGTGAAGCGCCTTTTCTTCCGCAATCATTGCGCGAATCAAACTGATGGCGGTGATCAGTCCGTCTCCAGCCAGGCTCAACTCAGGAAAGATAATGTGACCTGACTGTTCGCCGCCGAGACTCGCGCCAGTGCGGAGTAATTCCTCGAGCACGTACTTGTCGCCCACGTCAGTTCGCACCAATTCAATCTGTTGCGACTGCAGTGCCAGCTCCAGTCCAAGATTGCTCATTACGGTTGCCACCACCATTTTTTGACGCAGCTGATTGCGAGCGCTCAAATAGTTAGCCAGCACCCACAAAGTTGCATCGCCATTGATTAGGCGACCTTCCGCGTCTACAAAAAGCGAACGATCCGCGTCACCATCGAGTGCCACGCCGAGATCCGCATTTTGTTTCAACACTTCAGCCTGAAGGCCTTCGGTGTGCAGCGAACCGCAATCGAGGTTTATGTTGCGTCCATCCGGATGGTGATTTATTGCGGTGACGGTCGCGCCCATCCGCTCGAACAGTTGCGGCGCAATATTGAACGCGGCGCCGTTTGCGCAGTCGACAACGATTTTGAAGCCGTTAAGCGAAATTCCCTGACCGATTTCATCAGCCAGAAAATCCTGGTACTTGGTAAGCAGATCAGTTTGCGTAGCATCGGGCTCGCACGTGTGAAAGTCAGTCGTGTTCGGCGCATCGGCGCGAAAGGAATTCTCAGTCTGCGCTGGAGAATCTTGTTCGCCGGCAAAGACGTCAATTTCAATCAGTCGCTCAGTCGCTTCATCGAGTTTGCGACCTGACGGTGCGAAAATTTTGATACCGTTATCCTGAAAGGCATTATGTGAAGCGCTGAGAACTACGCCGGCGTCAGCAGGCAGTGTGCGAGCCAGGAACGCCACGCCCGGAGTGGTAACCACTCCCGCCGAACGGCACTCGGCTCCGCCGCTTGTTGCGCCAGCGATTAGCGACTGTTCGATCCATTCGCCCGACTCGCGTGTGTCTCTGCCGATTACGATTGTTGGCGCGCGCCCGAGTTTTTCCTTAAGCCGGTTCACGAGCGACGCGCCGATCAATTTAACCGTGGCCGCGTCGAGCGGAAATTTTCCGGCCTCCCCGCGAACACCATCGGTGCCAAAAAGTCTCTTCATAGTTAAAGGGGGCAACAGATGGTTTGCCTACTGCGAATTTGAAGGAGTGTTGATGCGCGCGACGTAGGTTGGCGCGCCAGATCGGCCTGAGCCGCGGTTGCCATCGTGCTTTTTTTCAGCGATCTCAATCCGTAGATCAACGACCGGATCAAGGATGTCGATCTTTGGATCGGACAGATTAATCGCCACGCGAGAAAGGCTAAAGCTTTCTTTTCGACCGTCGAGCATCACGGTTTCAGTCGTAGCCTTTTGCAAAGCATTTACTCGGTCGGCTGGCCCGCGCAGTCTAATCCGCGCTGGGGAAGCCGTGGTTCCGACAACCTCAAAGCCTTCGGGTAACTTGCCCTCAAACTTAATTTCAACCGCCACGGCGAGTTCAATCGTTGGCTCAAGCCGCAGAGGAATGGTTGCGGGACTAAATCCGAGGATCTTCACGCCAGGCGGCAATTCCATTTTCACGCCGTCCGGTAACAGACGGATGACGCGTTGGCCCGCCTTCTGTTCGCTAATATCAACCGTCACCATCAAGTCACGCAGCTTCATCTGGTCCAGCAGATTTGGACTTCCTTTGACGGTGACTTCCACGCTCGCAGGTGGCTCATTGCTGATCTCCAGGCCCTCGTGTCGCAGGAAATTCAGTTGCACGCCGGAGATGCGTTGGGTGACTGGTTTATTCTGGCCTGTTACCGCCAACCAAAGCACTACCGTGATGGCAATCGCGAGAAGTTTCAGTCCCCAGTCTTCAAAAAATATTTTTCGAAACCACAACTCAATTGCCGACGGCGGTCGCGGCGGCGGAGCAGTTGTTTCATCTATGTCTTGAAACGGCATTAGGTGAATTTTCGAATCGTAGATCCTGTCATGTTCTGGGACCGCAGTCGCCCGCGACCGCAATTGACTGAGCGGCTTACAGCGAGGCCACTTCCTCGGTCTCGGCGTCCGGCTCGCCCGGTTGCTCCCGCTGTCTAACTTTTTCGCGCTTCGGAGCGATTTCGAGCGCTTTGGAGATCGCCGCTCGCAATTTAGGCCCGTCGAGCCCGCGCTTGATGTCGCCGCGCTGAACGATCGAGATCAGGCCCGACTCTTCGGAAACAACGACGGCAACCGCGTCAGTGTCTTCGGTTACTCCAATCGCGGCGCGGTGCCGCGTGCCGAGGTCGCGAGACAATCGTGAATTCAAAGTTAGCGGCAAAAAGCAGGAGGCGGCGGCGACGCGATGCCGGCGGACTACCACAGCGCCATCGTGCAACGGCGATTCAGGATTGAAAATACTGACTAGCAGATCATAACTGAGTTCAGCATCCAGTTTCACTCCACCATCGACGATATTTTTAAGTCCGATGTTGCGTTCGATTACGATTAGAGCGCCAGTCTTGGTTGACGAAAGCGTGGTGGCCGCCAGAATCACTTCGTCGTAAACGCCCTCGCCAAACTGTCCCAGATGCCGGCGCGAGAAGGGCATGCTGAACCGATTGCCAAAACTGATTAACGCCTGACGAATTTCAGATTGGAATAGGACGATGATGGCCACGCCGATGTACAGCAACGCGCCTCGAAGAATAAAAGCCAGCGTGGCCAGGTCTTGTTGAACGGCGAGCCAGTAGAGGAGGGCAAAAGCGCCGATAGCGGCGGCCATAGGCGCAGCGCGAGTGCCGCGCACAAGCTTCAAAACTGCATACACCAACAAAAAGACCAGCACGAGGTCCGCGAGGTTGCGCGGCTCAGCAAGTCTTCCCAAATACTCCGTGTATGGCAGCTGTAACAGCATCTGTTGTCTTTGAGTTGGGGAACAAACTGCTTGTTGGAAGTGACAATTTAATCTCCCCAAACCCTACCAGGCTCTTAACCAATGTGCGCTGGGATTCGTTCGCGATGAACGCTTTCGCTTTGACGCGCGGCCTCGATAAAAATCATTTCCACTTTCGACTCGGCGTTCTTAATCAAGACCTCAACCTCTTCAATCGTCTTCACTACCTGGTCGGTCACCAGATCATCGCGGAGGTTGACGTGGGCATTGATCAGAATTTGTTTTGGTCCCAAATGCATGGTCAATAACTCAACTACCTTCACCACGTTGGGATGACTCTCGATTGCCGTGCTGATCGCCTGCACACTCTTGGGGGTGGCTGCTTCGCCAAGCAACAGTCCTCGCGAGATGCGGGCGAGGGAAAACGCGACCACGGCCAACACCACACCGATGAGAATAGAAGCAAGCCCGTCCCAATAGGCCCCGTCGCCGGGACCCGTATGGTGTTCGGTTAAATAAATCCCGGCCGCGGCGATCACGATGCCGAGCAGAGCGGCGGAATCCTCAAAGAGCACTGTCTTCGCGGTCGGATCTTTCGATTCGCGAATGTAAGTAAAGAACGATAGCCCTTCGTGATGGGCCTCTTTGACTTCCTGATAAAGCGCCAGGGCAATGGAGCCGGATTCGAGCACAAATGAAATCGCCAGCACCCAGTAAGCCCAGTTCAAATGCTCCGGCGGATGTGGATGGCGAAGCTTCGCGATGCCTTCATAAATCGCGTAAGTCGCGCCCACCCCAAAAATAAATATCGCAGCGATAAACGACCAGAAGAAGCGTTCCTTCCCGTAACCGAAAGGATGTTTTTCAGAAGCGGGACGCTTGTAAAACCTGAGTCCCAACAACAGAAAAACCTGATTCGTAGTGTCGGCAAACGAGTGGAGCGACTCAGCCATCATTCCTGATGAGCCCGTGATAATTGCTGCTCCGAACTTCAAGATCGTGATCAGCGCATTGGCAAAGAGCGCCCCGAGTACCGCCAGCATTTAGGAATTTCCTTCAGCCGAGAAATGATTGGTCCGCACGGATTATCGCGGAAAAATGGGGCTGTGGCAATGTTGCGAGTTGGGAGGCGCCGCCGCTTTTGGAGTTAACGCGAGGAAGGATTTTTTTTAAAACTTCGCTTAATTCGGCCGCTTTGCAGAAAGCCAATTATTGTCCCTTGCGCGTTGATAACCGCGATCGAGCCGACGCCGTTTTCCTTCATCAACTCCTGGGCGGAGTCGAGGGTAGTGGATGGACCAACGAAAAATCCCGGAACCGTTGGTCGCATGACTGTCCGCACCAAAGTCTGCGGCCAACGCTCGCGTGGTAACGACTTCAAGTCTTCGAGCGTGAGAATTCCGTGTAGCCGGCCATCAACTGCAACCGGGAAACTCGTCTGCCGGTGGAGCGGCAAAACGTCGTCGACAAATCGACTGACTGACATCGCCGGATCAACCGCGACTGGCGGAGACATTCCATCGGCAACTGTCAGCAGTTTCGCTTGCCGCGAACCTTTCACGACCCGCGCCGCGGTGTCGAGCAAAAAGAGCCCGACAAGAATCGACCAGCCACCCATAAAATATGGCTCAGTAGGTCGCCAGTTGGGTGCGATCATGATGTAAGTGCCGAAGAGTATCAGCACGCCGCCGATCAGGATTCCGCAAATTCCGGCTTTGCGCGTAGCGTCCTGAATATTGCCGCTGGAGTGCCAGAGGATTGCGCGAAGAACGCGGCCACCGTCAAGCGGGTAACCCGGAAACAGATTGAAAAGCGCCAGTAGCAAATTTCCCGACGCAATCAGGAAGAAGACCACGTAGGTAGCTTCGTAGTTTCCTACCGACGCGATCTTGGCGGCAATGAAAGCGAGAATGGCGAAGACAAAGCTAGCGGCTGGACCAGCAACTGCGATTCGCAGTTCCGCGCGCGGATTTTGCGGTTCGTTTTTGAGGCGGGCCAAACCGCCGAAAGGGTGCAGCACGATCTCTTCGATCTCGATTCCTTCCGCGCGGGCCATCAGGGCGTGAGAAAGTTCGTGGCCAAAGACAGAAAGGAAGAGTCCGGCGGTCGTGATAAATCCCAGAATCCAGGCCGTGGCCGGTGCGAGTGGCGGCAGTCCCACGTTGCCAAGTTGCATTACGTGGCTTTGCAAATTGCTGGCAATCAACCAAACGCTCAGGGCAACGACGCCAAACCAGCGATAGTCGATGCGGACGGGAATCCCGTAAACGCGTGCAATCGTCAGTTGTCGTTTGAAGAATTCAGGAATGCGCATAACCGGAACTTACCGGGAGCGCGGGCACCCTCGCCCGCGACGGCAGAATTGGGCCACGGTTCCTGCGGGCGAGGGCGCCCGCGGTCCCATTTTCGGGCTTTCAAGATTAGAACGCTCCGCTGGCCCGCTGCCAATCCACTTCCCAAAGGACGACCGGCTGTTCGCGATTCTTAACTGTGATCGGATCGCGGGCCTTTAGTTTGTAGCGGCTGCGCGCGGCTTTTGCGGTGGCGTCGCTGAGGAGAATTTGGCCGCCCTTGGCGTTTGACTCAAGCCGCGACGCGGTGTTCACCGAATCGCCGATCGCGGTGTATTCAGATCGGCGTTCGGAACCGATGTAGCCGACTGTCACCTCGCCCGTGTGTAATCCGATGCCAACTCCGATCTCGGGCAGGCCGTCCTGCTTGAGTTCCATATTGATTCCGAGAATTCGTCGTTGCATCGCGACTGCGGTGTTGAGCGCATTCGAAGCATCTTCAGGAGTAGTCGTCGGCGCTCCGAAGAGGGCCATCAATCCGTCGCCCAAATATTTGTCGAGCGTTCCTCCGTGAGCAAAGATGATGTCGGTCATTGCGGAAAAGTATCGATTGAGCAGCCCGACAACTTTCTCAGGAGGCGCGTGTTCGGAGATGCTGGTGAAGCCGCGGATGTCGGCGAAGAGGATCGTGATGGTTTGGTTAACGCCCCCCAACTTAAACGAGTCGGGGTTTTCCAGCATCTGCTTGACTACGTATTCCGGCAGAAACCGGCTGTAGTTTGCTCGCGCCACTTCTTCGCGGGCCAGACGTTCGTGGGCGCGCGCATTTTCCACCGCGATCGCGGTTTGGGCCGCGACCGCGCTGATCAACTCGAGATCGTCCGGCTTGAAAGCCGCGAACGGATCCAGCCGATCGGCGTAAATCGCGCCGTGCACTCGCGACTCTCCTACGAGCGGAGCGCAAATCGTGGAACGTACACCTTGCGAGACGATCGAATCGACTCCGGCAAACTCTTCGTCGGAAGCCGCATCTTGTGAAAGCAAGGCCACCCGATCCTTCATAACCTTGCGCGTGATGGTGCGACCAATCGAAAGCTTGCGAGCATGATTGGTCAAGCTTTCATCACGCGCCCGCATTGCGATCGGGTTGAGCACTACGTCTTCCGGGTTGCCGTTCCCATCGCCTTCCGCGAGCAAAGCCACCACCCGATCCGCCGGAGTTGACCGAAAGATCACGTCAGTCGCCTTCGCGAAGATCGCTTCGAGATCAAAAACTGAGCCGAGCGTTTTACTCATCTCATAAAGCGCGCTGAGAATGTTTGCCTTGCGCTGTAAAGCTTCAAGTACTTTGTCGCGCGACGGGGACGAGGTTGGCGACTCGGCTGACTTAGCCTGCAGCACGGTCGACATCACATCGTTTGCCGAAACTACCAATTGGGTGTGACCAAGTGGTCTATCGTCGTAGCGCACATCGGACGTGCGTTCCTCGGCGCGCTGCTCCAGCCGCAGCGTGCTCGCTCCGATCGTGATGCGATCGCCGTCCTTTAGTTGGTATTCGGAATGGGCGCCGCCGTTAACGAAGACTTTGTTGGCGCTACGTCGTAGTTGGCCGTTGATGATTGCGCCATCCACCAAAGTGAAAGATCCATCGTCGCCCGGCTTGATGTGCGCGTGATAGCGCGAGGCGCGTGGGTCGTCGAGCACGACAGAATTATCGGGAGCACGGCCGATGGTGCAGACACCCTGGGGCGGAAAATCGTACTGCCATTGACGGCCGCTGGCATCAGTGATCTTTAGTAGGGCCATGACTAATGAACTTACTTTGGAGTCGTAAAGAATCACGAGCAGGATTACGCGCTCGCAACTTAATCATCCAGATGGGCGATCCTAACAGCATGGTTTGACGCTGACAACTCAATACGTTTGCCGGTAGTGGGTCAGTTTGATGTCCGATAA
>JANLZV010000017.1:0-12810 GCA_031366425.1 Pyrinomonadaceae bacterium
AAAAACTCCGTCGCGAATTCAGTGCGGCCGTATTCGAGGTATGCTTCGCGTTCGAGCGACTCGTCGAGAAACTCTTCTTGCCAGGGGGGTCGCGCTTCATTTAGCCGGTTCACTTCGGCGCCGTCGACAAAATTTATGGCAAACGGCAACAGACTGCCGTAGTGATGGGCCAGTCGCATCACCTTCTCTGCTGCAAAATATTCCTCGCTGCCACTCTTGGCGTAGAGCCAAACTTCGGTACCGGGCGCCATCTGCTGATCCAAAGGCTTGATCGAATAGGTCCCGTCTGCACGTCCCTGCCATTCGAGGGCCGTAGTTGGATCGGTGGCCGAACAGGTGCGCACCACGATCTGTTCGCTGACCACGAAACATGAAAGCAGGCCAACCCCAAACTGCCCGATGAAGTCTCCAGTGCGCGCGAATAACCCGTCGCGTTTCGAACTCTGGCCGATAGTAGCGAGGAAAAGATGGATCTCGGCTTCGGTCAGACCAATGCCGTTGTCACGAAAGACGAGTACGGGTGGCGCCTCAAGAGTTTGAGCCGGCAATTCAATTTGCATCTCGCCGCGATGCTCGGGTTCTACCATGCGGCGGGCCACGATCGCGTCCACGCCGTTTTGCAGCAACTCACGTATGAAGATCTGCGGGCTGCTGTAAGTGTGGTTAGCCAGCAGATCAATGATGCCGCCGAGATTAACTTGAAACTTGAATTCCATATCGCGATTTGAAACCGTCCCCTCTAACGTGTCAAGAAAACTGGTTGAATCGAAAAACTTATTTGCGGGTAAATTTGTTAGTTGCGGCGGGAGGTCTGGACAGAACCAGGGAACGGACCACCTTGGGACCGCGGGCGCCCCGCCTGCAACAGGTCGTCAGTCCCGCTGATCTGGATCGCCAAAGGTTGTTCGCGGTTGCGGGCGGGAACGCCCGCGCTCCCTGTTCTCTGTCTGAATTAGTTTTGAGATTTTGGCAGCGGGCGGGGGCGCCCGCGCTCCCTGTTCGCTGTCCGAATTTAGTTTGAGATTTGGGAGCGGGCGGCCGCTCCCGTGAGAATCATTTCGTCTTCGACTACAAACTGCGCGTGCTAAACGTGTCTCCCTGTCGAAGATCACCCGTATCAAATCCCTTGCGGAACCATCGGATGCGTTGCTCGGAGGAGCCGTGAGTAAACGAATCCGGCACCACATATCCCTGGCCTTCCTGCTGCAGTCGATCATCGCCCACCGCGCTCGCCGCGCCCAAAGCTTCGTCCATGTCGTCAGGATCCAGCAGATTCTTTTGCCTCGCGTAGTTGGCCCACATGCCGGCCAGAAAGTCGGCTTGCAATTCGAGTCTCACGGAAAGTTCATTTTCCGCTTCCTGGCTAACGCGTCCGCGGGCGGCGTCGACTTTATTCATCGTCCCCAAAAGTTTTTGCACATGGTGGCCCACTTCATGCGCGATCACGTAGGCTTGGGCAAAATCTCCGGGCGCGCGAAACCGAGTTTTCAACTCGTTAAAAAATGAAAGATCCAAATAGACTTTTTCGTCGCCAGGACAATAAAAAGGTCCGACGGCGGCCCCGGCCACGCCGCAAGCCGAGTCCACCCTGCCGGTGAACAACTGTAGCTTGGGCTTGCGATACTCGCGGCCCATCTGGCGGAAAGCTTCGGTCCAATAATCTTCAGTGCTTGCCAACACCACTGCGACGAATTGTTTGAGTTCTTCTTCCTGCGGGTTAACCGGGCGCGAAGTTTGGGTTCCGGAAGATTGATCGCCGGAGGACACCTGCTCGAGCAACTGCCGCGGATCGGCCCCCATCAACAAGGCAATCACCAACAGGACGATGCCACCTAAACCGCCACCAATGATCTTGCCTCCGCCCGACATGCCGCGACGATCTTCGATATTGTCGCTTTGACGTTCACCTCTCCAACGCATTATTCAGCCCCCTCCGTATTGTTCGACCGTCCGCGAAATTATCGAACGCTTGAGGGAGCGCCCGGAAAAGGGGGTTAGTTGAAACTCACACGAAAATTACGACGTGGGAATATTAAACTCGAAAAGTGTCGGCGCGCCAACTCTTAATTGCCCGTTTGATATCCGCGGATTTCGGCAGACGACCGGCAGCGACTTCGGGTACTAAAGTAGCAAGTTCCTCGTCTGAGGCAAATCGCAGGGCGATCATTTGGCCGATCTCAAGCCCGCTGGCTTGTTGGGCCAACGCGGCCGGCAACACTCGCTGATAACGCAGCTGCTCTTCGAGCCGGATAACGCGGTCCTGCACTTTCAGTGAATTCAGTCTCATGATGAACATCATCGCGATCAGCCCGAGGGAAACTACTACCCACCAACACTGTGTCCAGCCGGGCGACTGATAACATAAAACAATTGACCAGATCAGATTGATCACCATCACCGGCACGAGAAAAAAGTGGAAAGGCGCATGCCAACGAGTGTGATTCCGGAAGGTTTGGGTCGCAGTTGCCATAATTATCTCCTTGCGTGAAGCGGTCTCAACGTAGTTTCGAATCGCAGCGTCACAGATTGGAATCTCTGGGAGCCGACCTAGCTTTCGAAGCCAGTGTCGGCGCGGGTTCAGGCGTGAAATCTTCGCCCGGGTTAATAAACTGATTGCGCTCAAAACGATACTGCTTGTCGTATAACTGTTTGTATCGGCCATCAACCGCGAGCAACTCTTCGTGAGTTCCCCGTTCAACGATCTCGCCACCTTCAAGGACCAGG
Source organism: Pyrinomonadaceae bacterium (assembly GCA_031366425.1). Lineage (GTDB taxonomy): Bacteria > Acidobacteriota > Blastocatellia > Pyrinomonadales > Pyrinomonadaceae > PSRF01. The sequence goes on from JANLZV010000017.1 coordinate 2,725, forward strand.
ATCTGATCGGCACTACGAATTGTAGATAGACGATGAGCGATTACAAAGGTGGTGCGGCCACGTCGCAACGACTGTAGTCCATCCTGAATGAGGGCTTCGCTCTCGCTGTCCAAACTCGAAGTCGCTTCATCCAGAATCAATATCTTCGGTTCGGCCAAAATTGCACGCGCGATTGCCACCCGCTGTCGTTGTCCGCCTGAAAGCTTTACTCCCCGTTCGCCGACGATTGTGTCGTAGCCATCGGCAAAACCATTGATGAACTCTTCGCAGTGGGCGATCCTGCTCGCCGCGATGACCTGGTCGCGAGTGGCGTGCGGATGCGCGAAGGAAATGTTTTCGGCGATACCCCCGTCAAAGAGAAAGTTGTCTTGCAAGACTACTCCGAGTTGGGTGCGGTAGTCTCGCAATCGAATCGACGCCAGATCGCGCCCGTCAACGTTTATCTTGCCTGCTAACGGCCGGTTGAAGGCCATCACCAAACTGATCAAGGTGCTCTTCCCCGAACCGCTCGAACCCACGAGCGCGGTAGTGGAACCTGCCGGCGCGCGAAACGAAACGTGCTTCAGAACCGGAACGCTTTCGTTGTACTCGAAACTGACATCCTCGAAAGTGATTTCACCGGCAATGGGGGCCAGCGGTTCGCGTCCTTCCTCGCCAGCGTCTTCCGTGGCCATCCGCTTGATCTCACGAATGCGATCGAGACCCGCGAAGGCTTCAGTGATTTGAGTTCCAATCGACGCGATCTCAACCAGCGGCGCGGCCACCAATCCCGTGAAGATCATGTACATGAAAAAGTCGCCGAGAGTCATCTGGCCGTTAAGAATTGACCGCCCCCCGACGAGGATCAGGATTACACCGATGCAGCCCACGATCACCGTCGAGAACGCAGTAACCGTCGAAACACCGGTCATCGAACGCGCCACGTTGCGAAACAGCCGATGCGCGCCACGCGCAAACACGAGCGCTTCGCGTTTTTCCGCGGAGTAAGCTTTGACGATGCGAATGCCGCCGAGCGATTCAGCCAGCCGCCCGGTAACCTCGGCATTGATCTGGCCGCGTTCGCGAAACAGCGGCCGCAGCCGCCTAAACGCGAGGGCCATGCACGCGCCGAAGATTCCGAGTGCCACGAGGGTGATCAGAGTGAGGCTCCAGTTTAAATAGAACAGCACGCAAAGGGCGATCGAGGCAGTGACAAGACTGCCGACGAGTTGGACCAGGCCAGTGCCGACGAGATTCCTGATGCCTTCGGCGTCGGTCATGATCCGCGAGATCAGGATCCCAGTTTGGGTCGAATCGAAATAGTGGACCGGCAAACGCGCGATGTGTTCCTGCACACTCTTGCGCATTTCAGTAATCGCGCGTTGTGCAGCCACCCCCAACACTTGGGCCAGCATGAACGAACTAACGGCCTGGATCAGCGTCGCGGCCCCCGCCACTAGGGCGAGCGTCAGGAGCAATTCGCCACGATGTTTAATGATGACTTCGTCGATCAGGTATTTGGAACTTGCCGGCAAGACGAGTCCCACCAGCCGATTGATCAGCATCAGAGTGAGGCCGAGAGCGAGCCGAAAGCGATGGGCCCAGATTAGTTCCCTGGCATCGCGCCATGCAGTCGAAAGTGAGATTGGCTTCTTCTTTTCAGCCATCAGCCCGGAAACCTTTCATGCGTTCCTTTCATGCGAAACAACGCTTACTTGTTAACCAAAAAGGCGAGCAGAGTCTTAACATAAACATTGCATCGTTTCTCCGGAAAAAACTTTGTTGAAGCTTTTCTCGAGTACCGAAATTAACAACGGTCAGGAGATTAACCTTCTCCTCGTTAGGTTTCCACTGCCGAAGTGATTCTTCGTCATCTTCATGAGAACGAAATCCGCGGAAGTTGGAAGGCTGCTGCTAATCAACGTCTCATATCCCTAAAGTTAAAACGTCGGGAAAGTCAGCGTGACTCGTGAGCGCTGAAGGGGTGACCGTTGCATAAGCGTCATGTGGCTCGAAGTCTGTCTGCACTCTCCGCACTAATTGTTGCCGGAGTTTTCTTAATCTCAGTGCCGGTCGCGAAGGCCCAGGAAACTTCCGACGCGCAGATTGCCCGGCTCAAGCAGGCTGTCGTAATCGTGACCACTTACGACGACAGCGGCAAGCCCATGCTTCAGGGAAGTGGTTTCTTCATCGACTCAGATCAGGTCGCCACCAACTTCCACGTGATCAAAAACGCGAGCAAGGTCCGAGTCGAAACTTTTGACCGGACTGTTTCGATTGTGCGGAATATCCTCGCTACGGACGAAAAAAACGATCTCGCGCTCCTGCAGGTGAATTCCCTCTCGCGACATTCGGCGGTGCTTCCAATGAAGTCAACCGCGCCAACCGAAGGCGAATCGATCACGGTGATCAGCAGCCCGCAGGGTTCGCGTTGGAAAGTAACGCACGGATCTACAGGTTTGCTCTGGGAGTTTCAAGGATTCGGCGAGCGACTGCAAATAAGCGCGGCTATCGCTCCCGGCAGCAGTGGCGGCCCGGTGATCAATGCGGGCGGCGAAGTGATCGGCGTTGCCGCCATGTATTTCAATAGTGTCGATGATTTGAACTTTGCCGTTCCGGTGGCACGGCTCCAAGCACTGCAATTAAAGGCGGTACGCCTGCAAGCTCGTTTGAGCAATCCAGCGGTCGACTGACCTTTCACTGTCAGTCTTTCCGATACTGCCTCGTTGCCTCACATCCGTCACGTGCTTCCAAACACTTCTTGAATCAGAGAGTCGGCGACTTCTGCCAGAACAGTAGTTTGTGTTACAAGCGAAATCGCGGCAACAACCCGCGCTCCGAACTTGGTTCGTACTAAGAGGTCAAAGAGAAAAATGTGCGGCCGCTTTACCCTTAAGTCTCCACGACGACTGAATATTTCGGTACCGGGCCAAATCCCTTTGCCGGCGTCCACCCTTTTGCCCCGCTACAACATCGCGCCGAGTCAGGAGATTCTGGCAATCACCGAATCTGAAGCAGGACCACAGTTGTCCGCGTTTGTTTGGGGGTTGATCCCATCATGGAGCACAGTGCCGAAGGGTTTCATCAACGCTCGCGCGGAAACGCTGGAACTCAAGCCGAGCTTCAGCGAATCCTTCGCGACTCGCCGCTGCCTGATTCCCGCGGATGGCTTCTATGAATGGCAGCGAAAAGGAAAATCAAAGCAACCTCATTACTTTCAGTTGCACGACGAATCTCCATTTGCCTTTGCCGGCATTTGGGACCGATGGCAAAAGGACGGAGTTTCAATCACGTCGTGTTCGATCATCACGACGGCGCCAAACGAGTTGTTAACGAATATCCACGACCGCATGCCGGTAATGCTCGCGCCCGAGGCCCAGATCAAATGGCTACGCGACACTGAGTCAGATGAGTTGATGCAACTGCTCGTTCCGTTCCCAGCTCGCGAGATGAAAAGTTTTCCCGTCAGCGCAAAAGTGAATCACGCCAAAGTGGATGAGCCATCGCTGGTTGAGCCGGTCGAATTGATTGAGGAACCTGAGAACCTGAGATTGTTCTAAGCGCGATCCTGTTGAAAGAGAAAAACGGCGCCAACTTCATTCGAAGCTGACGCCATTTTTCCCCGTTGAGACGCTGAGATTACAACTGACTGACGCGGCGGGGCCGAGTTTGCGACTGGACCGCAGTCGTAGTCACTGGCTTGCTGGGTGCTTCGACGATTCTTGGGATCGTCATCAACACGCGTCGCACTTTGTTATTTGAAACGTTGGACGAGTTATTGGAGCGCGGCTCGAAAGTCTCGACGCTTTCAGTAGCGCGAACTTGAGCCACAGCAGATTTCTTTCGCGAGTTGGCTCTGTTCGAACTATTGCCGGAGCGGTCGGTATCAAACTCTTCTTCGTCGTCGCCCGCGTTTTCGTCGTCGTCAACTCTGCGACTCGGTGATGAATTGACTGCCACCTGAAGGTTTGTCGGCGTTCCAAATCGACCATTCAGATCCCGATAGATTCGTCCGGCGACGGCTGCAGGAAAATGTCCCTGCGCATCAGGACCGCGCGCGATCACCACGACGGCGAGACGCGGATTCATCAGTGGAGCGTAGGAAGCGAAGAGTCCGACCCACGTGCCCTGCTCGATGCAGGTGCCGGTCTTGCCAGCCACGGCCGCACCCGAGTGATGGGCCCTTCGTCCAGAGCCATAATTCACTGCGCCGACCATCCCAGGAACCATCGAGGCGAAAGTATTTGCGTCAATGTTTACGACGCGGCGAACTTTGGCTCGGTACCGCGAGTCTTCCTGCGCGCTTTGCGAGATGTGCGGCGTCAGCAACTTGCCGCCGTTGGCCATAGCTGATACGAGGGTTGCGAGTTGAAGGGGCGTCACCTTGAAGTCGTCGCCGTGCGAATAGATTCGATTAACCGCGAGGCCCGGTCGAGCGGACGGCACTTGTCCCTTAAATTCACCCGCCGCATTGATGCCGGTTTTTTCCCCCAGACCGAGTTGACGCGCATACGAGATCATCTTGTCGAAACCTACGCGGCCACCGACCTGTTGAAAGTATTCATTCTTGGAGTAGGCAAGGGCCTTGGTGAGATTTACCTGATTGCCGTCAGAGACTGAATCGATTTGATTGATCACTCCTTCGTTCAATCCCGCCAGTCCAGTGACCAGCTTGATCGTTGAGCAAGGCTTGAAGCCGCGTCGCACCGCCCACTCTTGATTGACCATCGAATAGACGCGACCTGTTTTCGGATCCATGACTACCACCGTGCCCGCATGATTCCCCAGGGCCTTGATCGCGGCGGCCCGAACTTCCGGATCTTCTCCCGCCGTATTGTCTCTGGCGATCATCGTTTGCACCTCGTCGCGCATCGCTTCCTCGGCAGCGCGTTGACGCGCGATCGCCGCTTGCCGATTGTCTTCAGCCTGACGCTTGGCTTCGAGACGGCGCAACTCAACGGCGCGAAGCTCGGCAGCGCGTTGAGCTGACGCACGCTGGCGATTTGAGGAGGACAGCTTCGCGTCATCACGCGAGGTCCTGTTGTTTACGTTCGCAGCTCTGATCGGCTCGTTGCGATTCGATACCCGAGTGCTCTTTGCCCCATCATGATTTGAACGCGATGGTGGCGGCACAGTGATTACGACGCGCGAATTGCGTGGCGCAGTCTTCTGAGCGATAGCCGCTTTGCTTTTTATTTCATTCTTAACTTTGGGCTGAGTCCTTGAAGCTGGCGAGTTGTGCGCGGAGCCTTTTGGTTGGGCTTTGGCTGGGACGGGTTTAGCAGAGACCGTCATCAGCAAGCTGGATAACGTGATTAGGCTGAAAAGAAGGCTCACCAAAAAAGTGGTTTTGAGGTTTGGGTGCTTTGCAGAGTTCATGGTTTCTCGATTCTGGGTAGGCTGGCAGCCGCCTTATCGGCGGGTGCTGGTGGCAAGAAGGGGAGTTGAAAGACCGGGAAGTTTTGCCGGCGTTATGGGGAGACCGGGGCCGGCTGGCAGTGGAAGACAAGGTCGGGATCAATGCGCAACTTTGCGCGGTTGGCGAGTAACGGCAGACCTGTGTCGCCGCGGTAAAACTCCAGATGCGAATGCCGGTAAGTGGCTGCTGCTCCGCCGCGCCCGCCAATATCACCAATGCGGACACGTTCACCTTCTGGAGCAAGATGGAAATTTGCGACGTGAAACACCGCAAGAGTCACGTCTGATAAGTTGCCGAGGCGTGGGTAATAAAAAGTAACGACTGCGTCAGTGGGCGTGGGCTCGCCACTATGCGAGGTGAAACCTGCAGGTACGAAGACACCCATTTCGCCGGTTCCGTCAGCGCTGCCATAAAGGTGCATCGCGAAAGAAAGATGCCCGCGACGGATCACGCCGTCTTCGCCCACGACGTCTCCGCGATACAACGGATATTGGCTTCCTAGTTCTACTGGCTCGAATCCGTTGGCTGCAGCCGTCGCGCCTGGACCGCCAAACATTTTGGCGAGCTCATAGTCAGAGGCGGCCATCGCGTCTGTGTAACTTGCCTTAACTGCATTCGTGGGAACGCGTTTGAGTGAAGCCGCGGCGTGCGCAAATTTCACGGCATCGGCCCGCTCATTTGCTTCAGTAGCGATGGCCCAGGTCTGCTTCTTCTTTTTCGCCACCGTTCCCCACGCCTGAGTGATCGAACTAAGGTAATGGTTCGTGTAACTAAACTTGATACTTCGGCCTGAGGTATCAGTGATCCGCGAGAGTGACGCCCCCTCGGTGTACTTGAGGTCGATGAGGCGTCCGGCTTGATCCTTGATATTGCTGCAATGGAGTTCACCATCAGCAAACTTTGTAAAAGTGTAGACACTGCCGTCGGCCGTCGTAATCAGTTTGACGTCACCGTCATCGACCAATCGCAGATTTGAGTTGTCGCGGGATTGATAGAGTCCAGGTTGACCTGCCGAAGACAAATCAATGAATTTCGCACCACCCTGGTCCGACATCACGAGCAAAATATATTTTTTGGCTTTCTCGTTGTAGTAGAGCGACTGGAAGAGTGGAAACTGAAACTGATCCATCGCGTAAGTTAAGGAAAGGTCTACTTCGCCGCCGATGTGATCCGGCAAACTGATCAGCGGCATCCCATCGTCGCTAAGGTTCCAGTGGTAGGTTGTGAGCGAATTTTTCGCCGCCAGAGAGACGTCGTTTTCCACTAGGTTCGCGGCTTTAACCGAGGCAAGGCTCCCTTGAAACCGCGCCGATTGGCGGCCGGTGAGGAACGACAAAAACGCCAGCAACAAAAGGACGAGAACTGGAATGCTGATGCGCCGGTAGCCTGGACGGTAGAATAGTGGGAGGTTGGTGCTCATGGGATTGAAAGTGGAACCCGAGAGTAGATCGCCGATCGCCTTCAGAGGCGTTGGCGCTCACCTAACTTTTAGGTGACTGAATTGCAGATTGCGGCTTCAAACTGGAACGATTGGACTGCATCGTCGCGAGGGACGGCGCGACCACTTTGGCAAGCACTGTGCCGTCAATATTTTCAAGTTACACGCGAGACGGCCGCGATAGTTTCTGCTCAGTGGAATGCGCTTGGCACACGTCGTGCGCTCTTGCAGCCGCCGTCCGCTGAAGGCCTTCGAGAGACGGAGAAAGAGGATTTTGGCCCGGGCAATAAGTTGCTATGACGGCTTTTTGCCGCATCCACCGGCGATTTCCGAATCCACGATTTGAACAATCCAAACTATGGAATCAAGCGCAGATGTTTCCAGGAATGAAACAAGCTTAATTCAGAAAATGAGGCGTTCGCTGAGCTCCTACTCAATCAAGATTCAAAAAACGTTTGAGGCTTCAGGAATCGAATAAGAGTCGGGACAGAATTACATCCTTGCCGCGCAAAATTACATAGCTCTCCCCGAGCAGGATGCGAGCCTTCGCATCACGGATTTCAGGTTCGTCACGCGTTACGCGCTAAGGTCCACACGAGAATTCTCATGATTAATGTTCTGGTAATCGACAACTCGACGGGATGCTCGCGAAGTATTCGCAAAGCAATTCCAACGGCCGGCATAAATGGTTTCAAGATAGACTTCAAGACCAGCTCTCGAGGCCTGCTCGAAGACTTTCGCCGGCATCACTACGATGTCTGTGTAGTCGACGCACCGAGCAACGGATCGCAGTTGTATTCCCACTTGCGCAGCCTGGGTTATGCCATACCGGTAGTTCTCGTGACCTCAGACGATGCCAGAGAAGTTGCCACAGCGATGCGCAGCGGGGTTGCGGATTGCCTGCTCAGAGAAGACCTGACGGCCGCAGGATTCGAGCGCACGATCTGCAGCGTGGTCGAAGAGGCGCGCGCACTCATTGAACAGCGCGAACGTGAATGCAGATACCGGGCGCTGATGGATAACGCGGCTGATCTGATCTGCACTCACGATCTTGACGGGAATCTGACGTCGATGAATTTTCCTTGCGAGCAACTACTGGGTTACTCGCGAGACGAGTGGTCAAAATTAGCTATGGCGGAAATTGTTGATCGCGCGTATCAGGCGCGCACACAAGAGGTGATTCAGCAGACGATGGATACCCGAAGCAAAACGTTTAGCCGGCTGGTCATGGTGACGAAGTGCGGACAAAAAATCTCCGTTGAAGCTAATTCGCATTTGATCTACGACGCCGGCAGGGCCGTGGAGATTCAGTGGATAGCGAGAGAGCTGAACCCCGACTCCCGCGCGGTCAAAGAAATTTTGGACTCTGCTCCGCTCTATGCTCCCAATCGAACTATTCAAGGCATGACCGCTTGATGGTTCGGATTACTGCATTGGCGCGAAACGAATGCTGGCATGATCTGTGCGAGGGTGATGTCGGGGGCCGTTGTCAGGCCGGTTATGCGGCCAAGGCGGGAAAAAGTCTGGGGCGATTTGACCCTTCAGTGCTGCGTTCCGACCCTGTGAACGGCTCCCTCTAAACTCTTCGGTCGATGCACATAATCTTCCCGCCAGTAATTCTTCAATCTTCGAAACTCCATGACTACATCCGAGGCATTTTGCGCCGTGCAGCAAAGTCCGCTGCTTGGTCGCGTGGGCCACACTCTCGCTGAGCTGAGTCCCACAAGTCCCGAGCCGGCTGATAGGCGCGTGCTGATCGTTGACGATGAAAAGGGGATTCGCGAGCTGTTTAGGGAGTACCTGCGAGAGCAATACGAATGTGTTACGGCGGCTTCCGCCGATGAAGCGTTGGGCCTCCTTGCGGTCCAACCATACGCGCTGGTGATCTCTGACATGATGATGCCGGGCCGCAACGGCATTGAACTGTTGCGCGAAATCACCGCACGTTATCCGGAAACAGCAGTGATCATGGTTTCAGGAATTGACCGTCCGCAACGCGTGCGCGATGCGCTGCGCGTGGGTGCGTTTGACTATTTGATTAAGCCATGCGAACTCGACGTGTTGACACTTTCAGTGGAACACGCCCTCGAACGAAGGTCTCTGCAACGAACTGCTCGGACTTACAAAACCCACCTCGAAGACCAGAATATCGAACTGGCCAGTCGCAAAGCTGAACTCGAGCGACTCCAGGCGCAATTGGTCCACACCGAAAAAATGGCGAGCCTCGGCCAACTTGCTGCAGGCATTGCGCATGAACTCAACAATCCGGCGGGCTTTATCTACGGCAACATGGATCTGCTGCAGAATGATTTGTCATCGCTGGCTCGATTGTTTCATGTCTATGAAAGCCTCCAACTTCCTGCTGAGGCGGCGGCCCTAGTCGATTCTCTAAGAGCTGAGATCAACTACGAACGGCTGGTCGGCGACTTGAACTCCATAGTGATGGACTGTCGCGAGGGCGCGGAAAGAATCTGCGACGTCGTAAAGAATCTCCGGCTCTTCTCACGTCTTGATGAAGCTGAACTCAAGAAGGTGGACATTCATAGCGGCATCGATTCAACCATTCGACTGCTTTCCCGCTACTTCAGCGCGGGACGGCTGCGTGTTCATCGCGACTATGGCGAGCTGCCATTGATCAGTTGCTATGCGGGCCAGCTCAATCAGGTTTGGATGAACCTGCTCGTCAATGCAGCTCAGTCTGTGTCGGGCGACGGCGAAATTAGAATTACTACCAGGCTCGACGGTAGTTCAATCGTGATCGCTATCCGCGACACCGGATCAGGAATTCCCGCCGACAAATTGCCGCGCATCTTCGACCCATTCTTTACTACCAAACCCGTCGGCGAAGGCACTGGTCTGGGACTATCAATTTCATACGGCATTATCGAACGCCATCGCGGCAGCATCTCAGTCCAAAGCAAACTCGGCACCGGCACCACCTTCACAATTCGGATCCCACTCGACAGGCGCGCCAATACACAAACCACAAACGCTAATACAGATTAACGGAGGCTGATTTTTTCTGATGAAATATAAACTGCTGCTGGTTGATGACGAGCCGGCAAATCTACGACTGCTTGACCGGCTATTTTCACGTGAGTATACCTGCCTTACAGCTTCGTCCGGCGCCGAAGCGATCCAGATTCTGGAGCAACACGATGTGGCCGTCTTGATTACGGACCAGCGCATGCCCGAGATGACCGGCATCGACCTCTTGAAACGAACGGCGCCCATCCGGCCACACATGGTG
>JANLZV010000019.1:0-8858 GCA_031366425.1 Pyrinomonadaceae bacterium
CTGAAGGGTGCCGGCGCTGAGCAACGTGAAAACGCGCTGAAGCAGCTCGGCATTCTGAACCTTAAATACTTCGTGCTGGATCAGACGACTCATGAAGGCAAGACGCACACGAGCGCGACAGTTTCTTTCAATGAAGCTGAACGCGGCATTCCCTCGTGGCTGGCTGACCCCGGTCCGATGGGTTCACTCGAATACATTTCGCCCGACGCAAATGTAGTAGCCGGCTTCGTGGTGCGCGACCCGGTGAAGCTGGTCGACGATCTGCTTGGGGTTATCGAAACCGTCTCGCCCGATCTCCGGAAGAACCTGGAGAAGCAGCAGGCGGATCACGGTCTCGATATTCGTCGCGACCTCGCGGCCCCACTCGGCGGCGAGTTTGCCTTCGCGATTGATGGGCCAATTCTACCGACGCCTTCATGGAAAATGGTGTTTGAAGTAAACGACTCCGCGCATTTGCAGCAAACGCTCGAACGCGTGGTCGGCGAAATCAACAAAGAGGCGGCGAAGTTTGGCAAGACCGGACTGGTTTGGGAGCGCGCCGAAATTTCCGGCCGCACTTACTACACGCTGAAGTCGGTCGACTTCGGTGTCCAGGTTAACTTTACGTACGTGAATGGTTATGTGGTGATGGGCCCCAGCCGGGCCATGGTTGAGCGCTCGGTGCGCTCGCAAGAGGCCGGCTACACGCTCTTGCGTTCATCGCGATTCACTGCCGGATTGCCGGCGGACGGCAACGCCAATTTTTCCGCCGTCTTCTATCACAACTTAGCGCCGCTCGTGCAGCCGTTCGCGGATCGCATTGCCGGTTCGGCGGCGAATCTGTCAGCGGAACATCAACAGGCAATTAAGGAGATGGCCGCTAACATGGCGCCGACTCTGGCCTACGCTTACGCTGAAGGCGAGAACATTACCTTCGCGGCCAACACGGAAGGCGGACCCTTCGGCCTAAGTCCGGCGACCTTAATGGGCGCACCAAACTCTCTGGAAATCCAGAGCATTCTCCAGCAGGGAATGAAGAAGTAGTTCACTAAAAATACCAGCCCACTCGGAGGACGCCCTCGCGGCTTCCTCCCGAGTGTTTTTGAGCAGAGCTGAGAATAGAAAGGAACTGGTCATGCTGAAACTTAGGAAATCACAGACGGTTGGTTTAATCATTCTCGGAGTGGCGGGTCTGTTATCCGCCTGCACTCATCGCGCCGTTCATCAAGTCGGTTCGCATAAAGTCACAGTCGCGCGACACGGTTTTCAGAAGTCGCTCGGCGTCAGCGAACGCGGCGGAGTTCCCACTTTCGACTACGAAGGAGTCAGTACCGCGGGAACCAAAATGAGGGTGGTGATCGCAGGTGACCGGGTAAAAATTAACAACGTCGCCGCAGGCGGCTTGCGCGAAGGAGACTCGGTATTGATTGGCGATGAAGGCGTCGCCGTAAACTCGCTTGACTATGGTGAGTCGGCAAAATATCTGCGCGCCAATAGTTCGGCGGATGAATTAACTCAGACCAGCGGCCTCCGCTAAACGGTTTAGCCCGCGCCTTTCGGCCGGGTGCGTTACTAATATGAAACTGATCTCAATCTCCCTCGGTTCGTGGCTGCTCGGACTCTCAGCGATTCTGTTGACGTTCTTCCTCGTCGAGGGAGAACGTTTCAGCGATGCGGACGTTAAGGGCGCCACCTTCACTTCTTTGATTGTCGCCGCCTTGCTGTTCTCCCTCGCTTACGCGCCGTCATTGTATTGGTTGCGAAAACGGCTGGGCGGATGCCGTCCAGCGGCAGCCTTTCCCCTCGCCTCCGCCCTCGTGCTAAATATTCCTGTATTCTTGATCGGAATTCTTGCAATAGGCCGAACTTTAGGTCGCACTGAAGCGTTTGCTTTCATCGGCGCATTCGTGTTGATGGGAACTGCCTTCGGACTCGGTTTTGTTTGGAATTATCAAAACAGGGATATAAAGTCTGCAAGATGGCGTTAGCGGAAACGATTTCTGAACCACCCGACGCTCGCGAACCTGCGAGCGCTCTCGACCCTTCTAAGTTTGCTCCCGTCATTGATCTCAACGCGCTCAGCGTCTCTTTTGGCGGCCGGCCGATTCTACAGAATCTTCAAGGTGAACTGCGCGGCCGCTCGATCGGTCTGCTTGGTCCAAACGGCGCCGGCAAAACGACCCTGATTCACACGCTCCTCGGTTTTCATCAGCCCTCGTCGGGCACTGCTCATATCTTTGGCCAGGACATCGCCACCGAAGCGAAGCGTATTCGCTCGTTGGTGGGATACATGCCGGAGCGCGATTCGTTTATCGCGAAGATGAGTGCGGTGCGTTTCGTTCGCTTGATGGGCGAGCTTTCCGGATTGCCTCCCGAAGCAGCACTTGAACGAGCCCACGAAGCCCTCTTCTATGTCGGCCTGGGTGAAGCGCGCTACCGCAGTTTGGATACTTACTCCTTGGGAATGAAGCAACTGGCGAAGTTGGCCCAGGCCCTCGTCCACGGCCCGCGTTTAATCTTTCTCGATGAACCCACTAACGGGCTCGATCCTCCGGCGCGGCAACGCATGATTCGACTCGTGCGCGAGATTCGCGACAGCGGCAAGGCCCATATCGTTTTGTCGTCACACCTGTTGCGCGACGTGGAGGAGTGTTGCGAGGAGATCCTGATCCTGAAAGATGGCCGCCTGGCGGTCTATTGCAATCTCGAAGAAGAGCGGAAATCAAATCGAAAGTTTTTGCTTTTGGAAACGCGCGGCGAGCTGGAAAAATTCGGCGCCGCGATTGGAGCGCTCGGTTGCGAATACGCCCTGACGGGCGACTCGCGCATCAAGGTGGTTTTACAAAACGACATCGAGGTGCGCGATATCTATCGAGTTGCGGCAGAGCAGAATATTCAAATCAGGCGCTTGAGCTACAAGCGAGATTCTCTGGAAGACATCTTCTTGAAAGCGATGGAAAACGGCCATGGCGGTTTATGAACACAATTACAAACAGTATCACGGAAAGCTGACTCCTGAGTGGAGCCGCTTTCTGGTGATCCCGCGCCATGCCTTTCGCGACGTGTTCTCGTCGAAACTCTTCACGGCGTTCTTCGTAGTTTGTTTTATCCCGCTCCTGGTTGAAGCGATTCTGATTTACCTGCATCACAACGTAAACGCGCTTGCGATCCTCCAGGTCAACGTCCGCGAGTTAATCCCGATCGACGCTTCTTTTTTCCAGACCTTCGTCAATCTGCAGGGGAGCTTCGCTTTCTTTGTCACGCTTTTGGTCGGACCGCCGCTAGTGGCGCGCGACCTGCGAAACAATGCCCTGCCGCTTTATCTGTGCCGGCCGTTTTCGCGAACCGAATATGTAGTGGGAAAGATGTCGGTGCTGTTGATTTTGCTCTCGGCCATGACGTGGGTACCGCAGTTGCTCTTGTTCCTATTTCAGTCGTACCTCGAAGGCGCGAGATGGTTTATTGACAACCTTTGGATCGCCAGTGCGATCTTCATCGGCAGCGTTGTTTGGATACTTTTGCTGGCATTGTTGTCGCAAGCGATTTCGGCCCTCGTGAAATGGCGAGTGATTGCGAGCGGCGCTTTGCTGGGCCTGTTTTTTATTCCGTCGATCTTCGGCGAGGTAGTCAACAATCTTTTCCTGACGCGGTGGGGAAATATCATCAGCCTGGGTGCGCTAATGAAAAACGTCACGGCCGGGCTGTTCGGCACGTTTGTGCGCACGACGGGACACGTCACCGATTTCAATGGCCGGATAGCTCGCGAGATCATCTTGAATGAACCGCCGCTGTGGTGCTCCTGGTTAGCGCTGTTTTTTGTCTGTGCGGTTTGTTTAGCTCTGCTTTCGTGGAAGGTGAAAGCTTACGAGGTAGTTAAGTAGCCCGCGATTCCGAAATGACAAACGATTCTTCAACCATGATCGTCTTCGATGATGTCTCCAAATTTTACGGAGAGATCCTCGGCGTGAACCGGGTCAATCTTCAGATTGCTCCCGGCATCACCAGTCTCGTTGGGCCAAACGGGGCGGGGAAGTCGACGTTGATGAATTTGATGACGGGACTGCTGCGGCCCAGTCGTGGAAAAATCACGATCCTCGGCATCCCGACGGACCAACCGGAACGCCTGTTTCGCAAGCTGGGCTATTGCACTCAGTTCGATTCGTTCCCTCGCGGCCTGACCGGCCGGGAATTCATCAAATCGTTCTTGCTGGTGCATGGAACCGAACGTAAGCAGGCGGAAGAGTTGACCCGCCTGGCGCTCGAGCGCGTGAGTTTGTTAGACGCCGGCGATCGAAAGATAGCGGCATATAGCAAAGGCATGCGACAGCGTATCCGTCTGGCCCAGGCAATTGCCCATCAGCCCGAAGTCATGATTTTGGATGAACCGCTGAATGGACTAGACCCGATGGTGCGAGCGGAAACGATTGCCCTGTTTCGCAGACTGGCGACTGAAGGACTGCATCTGATCGTGTCGAGTCATATCCTCCACGAAGTGGACATGATGTCGGACCGCGTCATCCTGCTCAACAATGGCTATGTGGTCGCCGAGGGAAATGTGCACGGCGTGCGCGACGAAATGGAAGAGCATCCGATGCAGATCCTCATCCGCTGCGATAAACCCGCGAAGCTGGCAGCGCGCGTGTTTGATAAGGACCACGTGGTGGAGGCTCGGCTGCACGATGATCGGCTCGGACTCTTTGTGAAAACACGCGATGCGGACCGTTTCTATTTGTTACTGAATAACGTGGTCGCCGAGGGTGAAATCAATATTGAATCGATCGCGCCGGTCGACGACGATTTGAGCGCCGTTTACCAATACCTGATCGGTTCCGAAGGCAGCAGTGTCTGACAAGCGCAGGCAGCTGATTAAAGTTTATGAGTAGCTCAACTTTAGACATTGAACCGGCAAAACTCGGAAAGCAGCCGTTGCCGTGGTCGCTTTGGTGGCGGCAAATTCGGGCTATCTTCCGGCTTGAGATCGAAAAAAACTTTTTCAGTCGCCGGTCCATTCTGCTCTACCTGCTGGCCCTGATTCCTATCGGTCCTTTAGTGCTACTCGCACCGTTTACACCGCCGGGAAGCGAGTGGCAGGACTTCGGCCAATACAACATGATCTTTGCGATCTACTACGGCGGACTAATCCTCCGCACGGTAGTCTTTTTCGGTTGTGCCTGGATTTTCATGAACCTGTTTCGCGGGGACATGATCGATCGCAGTCTGCATTTTTATTTTTTGAGTCCGGTGCGTCGCGAAGTTTTAGTGGCGGGAAAATATTTGTCGGGACTGGCGACTTCAATCATTCTGTTTACGTTTACTACAATTGCGGCGATGCTGCTGCTTTACCTCCCCCATTTTCCGTCCGAGAGTTCGCGTTTCTTTCTGGACGGAGCGGGGCTTGGGCAGTTGCTCACCTATTCAGGAATCACGATGCTCGCGTGCGTCGGCTATGGCGCTTTCTTCCTGGTGGTCGGACTCTTTTTCCGCAATCCGATTATTCCGGCGATTGTTTTGTACGGATGGGAGTGGCTCAACTTCCTGATGCCGCCGTTGTTGAAGAAAATCAGCGTCATCCACTATCTCCAGTCACTGACACCGGTGCCGGTTTCGGAAGGTCCGTTCGCGGTGGTTGCTGAACCGACGCCGGCCTGGATCGCCGTGCCGAGTCTGATTCTCGTCACCGCCCTAGTCCTGATAATCGCCAGCCGGCGAATCCGCCACATGGAAATCAGCTACGGCGGCGATTGAAATGGGACTGTGAACGGTTAACGGTGAAGTCTCTGCTGTTCACTTCTTCCTGCTCACAAACGGATTGTCTTTTAGCCAAAACCGCCACGGCTTGTCGGTCCACTCTGCCGCATAGTCGATTCCAATTCGCGGGCCGGAAGCGATTTGCAAACGCGCCACGCTGATCGAACGTTCAATCCAAACCTTGTCTCCCAATAGATCTACTGCGTCGAGCCGCCGGTCTATTCCCATTGCGATACAAAGCTTGCCTGGTCCATTCGTGAGATTGTGATCAGGCTGTCCCTTCCGGCGCCGGCGCATCAATTGAATTCCTTCCACCGGTTCGAGCGCGCGTATCAAAACTGCATGCGGCGTCTCAGCTGCGTTGGTTACCACATTGAATTGGTGGTACATCCCATAGACGAAGAAGACATAAACGGTGCCGCCGATGCCGTACATTGTTTCGGTGCGTTTGGTGCGACGGCCGCCATAGGAATGGGCCGCGCGATCCTGGGGGCCGCGGTAGGCTTCCACCTCCACAATTTTTCCGGAAACTCGAACGCCGTTCGTCGCTGGGACGACCAGGAGTTGGCCCAGGAGTTGGCGAGCGACGTTAAGCACGTTTGCTCTCGTGTAAAACTCGCGCGGAAGTTTTTGATTGATCGCTTTATTCAAGGGACTATGCGTGGAGCAGGAAAAGGATTGCCGGAGCGTAGACCGGGCTCGGGTCTGAAGTCGATGCTATCGCCAAAGTCTCCACACCATCACAATCGTAATCACAAAACCAATCACTACGATCGCGCGGCGGATAGCGGCTTGCCCGATCCGGACGGCCATCTTCGCGCCAAAGTAACCGCCCAGCAAGGCGGCCCCGGCCATCAGGAGCGCATCTCGCCAAACCACCAGACCCATGATTCCAAAACTTATCACCGCGATGCTGTTGATGCAGATCCCCAGAAAGTTTTTTATTCCATTAGCTCGGTTAATGTCGTGCAATCCAAGCAGTCCGAGAGCCGCGAGCATCATGATCCCGTTTCCGGCGCCAAAGTAACCACCATACATCGATGAGAAAAACTGAAATACAATCGCGCCAATCCACCACGATAGTCGGGGTTCGCCGCTGAACGCCTGCAGTTTAAGCCGGCGATTGATTGAGCCCTGCACCATAAAGAGAACGGTCGCAAACAAAATCAGAAACGGAACCAGACGGGCAAACGTCGGCGAAGGCGTCCAGATCAGCAGCCAGGCGCCAATCGCGCCGCCGATTACACTCGTCACGCCAAGTCGCAGCAAAATTGCCGAACTGTTTTCAAGTTCTCGTCGATAACCGAAGAGGCCGCCGAAGAGTCCGGGCCACAGCGCGACTGTGCTGGTAGCGTTTGCCACTTTTGGATCGAGGCCTAACCAAATCAACACGGGAAAGGTGATCAGCGTGCCGCCGCCGGCAATTGAATTGATCACGCCGGCCGCGAACGCGGCAGCGATCATTGCTAAGTTAGGGAGAGTCATTCGGATGAGTAGCCGGCACAACCAGGCACTGCCACTGCCATTGTCATCATCATGTTAGAATGAGCCACGCAATTTCAACAAATTGAAAACTTTAGCGGAGGCACTGATGGCTGAGGTAACTATTCGTCCGACCAAGAGTGGTCCATTAATTATCGAAGGACCAGTTGACCTTTTTGATACCGAAGGCAATCAAATCGAACTTAGCAGACCGCGCCTGGCGTTATGCCGCTGCGGAGCGTCTTCGAACAAGCCCTTCTGCGACGGCACCCACAGCAAAATTGGTTTCGACGCCGCTGAAGCCGTCAATCCTGCGAGCGCGGAATGATTGGACACCGAGCGCGGAAGCGCGTAATTGCGCGGGCCTCGATCCTTGTGTTGTTTGCCACGCTGCTGCTGAGCGCGGCCTCAACCCTCCTGTCATCGAGCGCCGCTCCGAAGCGGCAACGCCTTCGGGTGATGACTTACAACATCCACGTTGGCGTCGGCATGGACAAGAAGCTGGACCTCGAGCGCATTGCCAATGTGATTCACACTGAACATCCTGACCTGGTGGGCTTGCAGGAAGTTGATCGAGGCGTCAAGCGTACGGAGCTGCGTGACGAGATTCTGGAGCTTTCGAAGTTGACTGGGATGGACTACGCCTTTGCGCACAACCTCGACTATCAGGGCGGCCAGTATGGCGTGGCCATTCTCTCTCGTTTTCCCATTCAAAAGATCGATCATCGAAAGTATGAGAACCTGCGCGAAGCTGAACGCCGCGGAATGCTCCGAATTGAAATCAAGCTCGGCGGCCGGACCGTCAATTTTGTCACGACCCATCTCGATTACCAGCATGAGGACGGTCGGGTGTTTGAAACCAGGCAGTTGCTGGATTTTCTGCGGGACGTTAACGGACCGCTAGTCGTCGTCGGCGATTTCAACGACGAACCTACGGGCGCGGCCTACAAGCTGATGATCGATAGGTTTCAGGATGCCTGGCCCAAAGTAAATCCCACCGACGTTGGACTTTCGTATCCAGCCGACAAGCCTCTGAAACGCATCGACTACATTTTCACACGTACTTCGGATCGCCTCAGCACGAAACAAGCGCGCGTCGTTGCCACACTTGCTTCCGATCATTTGCCGGTAGTTGCCGATCTTGAACTTCGTTAGCCGGCCGCGAGGGAATGGAAAAAAAGCCCGTCGAGGGCGACAGGCTTCCAATCATCGGTGGGGAATCTACTTTACTGTTCGGCGTTCTTCATCGCCCCTCTGATATTCAACAGAGCGAGGCAAAGCTGCAACACGATCAACGCGTAGGCCCGGTCGTGCACACCCCAGGCAATCCACAACGCGTTACTCAGCAGAAAGAGCCAGAATCCCCAATTCCGTTTGAACTTTCTTTGCGAGGCCACCAGCCATGCCGCTATCACCGTCACCAGCATTGCGGGCCATTGCAGCGAGTTAAGCCAGTTCATTTAAGGACCGCGGCGCGCTACGGAGTCGTATCTGCCAGGTTGGATTTGTACTTCGTGTTGGTCTGTCGATCATTCAACTCGATGTAGATCCAACTTGGCGGCACTTCGCTTTCCTCAACCGCAAACCAAATTGAGCCGAGGTCGGACGACTTACTGAACGCGCAAAATCCATAGAGCCGTTTGCCGCGC
>JANLZV010000025.1:0-11356 GCA_031366425.1 Pyrinomonadaceae bacterium
CGCAAGCTTGCTCTCTGACAAGGAACTGCGAACTGAGGCCGTTCGAGCTTATGAACAAGCAGCGACGCTCAGGCCGCGTGATTATGTGCTCTGGTTGGAACTTGGACGCGCGCGCGATCAGGCAGGCGATGTGAAAGGCGCGCTCGCAGCCTTTGCCGAATCCGCGCGCCTGGCTCCCTTTTACGCTCAACCACATTGGCAACTCGGCAACGCGCTATTGCGCTCGGGCCAGCAGGATGAAGCTCTGGCGGAGTTGCGACGCGCTGCAGCGAGCGACCCAAAATTGTTGCCGTCCGCGATCAGTCTCGCCTGGCATGTGCTCAATGAAGATCCATCGGCCGTCGCGCAAGCTCTGCGACCTGCGACATCGGCTGGGCACTTGGCGTTGGCAGCGTTTTTCGCCGGACACGGCAAGGCTTCGGAAGCCATGAACCACTTTCGCGCTGCTGGCACTCTCCCGAAGGAGCAACGTCGAACTCTTCTAAACGAATTGCTGGTAACGAAGAATTTCGCGGAAGCCTACGCAGTTTGGTCGAGTGGACGTGAGGCCAACTTTCAAGGCTCCCAAGGAACGCCGATCGCCAACGACGGATTCGAAGAGCCGATCGCTCTTGATGATCCGGGGTTCGGATGGCAGGTAGGAAACAATCCACC
Organism: Pyrinomonadaceae bacterium; assembly: GCA_031366425.1. Taxonomy (GTDB): domain Bacteria; phylum Acidobacteriota; class Blastocatellia; order Pyrinomonadales; family Pyrinomonadaceae; genus PSRF01. The sequence continues at coordinate 655 of JANLZV010000025.1, forward strand.
TTCGGTCCGCACGTCTTTGGATCCATCGACCCCTCAAGCAGGCAGTTATAGTCTTCGTGTTGATTGGAGTGGAGACTCCGATCCGACGACTCCAATCATTTCACAACTGGTTCTGGTTGAACCGAGCAGGCGCTACCGGTTGAGTTTCGCTGCACGCACTCACGAAATGCTCACCATCGGATTGCCTGTCCTTACGATTGCTGACCGAGGCAACGACGATCAATCCCTTGCGCAATCGGAAGCGTTTCCGCGGGGAACAAGCGGATGGCAAAAGCTTACGGTTGAGTTTGCCACGAGCGAGAAGACTAAAGCGGTGCAAATAATCATTCGTCGTCGCAAATGTGAAACGGCTCCCTGCGCCGCGATTGGCCATGCGTGGGTTGATAATGTTGTGTTAGAGAAGCTGTAAATGACCGCAAGTCGCAAGTTTTGTTTGTGTCCCGCCCTCAGGAATTTTGCCGAGACTTTGCCGAGATTCAACGGGAAACCTATCTCGCATGAGGCACATAAACGCATCTTTTCCGACCGCGACCCATTGTTTTATTGGCGTTATGCTTAGTAGAAACTTGGTGCGAGGACTTCCCTGGGATTCATATCCCCAAGGTCGGGAGTTCGAGTCTCCCCCCCGCTACCATAGGAATCAATAAGTACAGCCACAATCACCCCCACCCAGATTTACCCTGCCAAGGGCTTGAAATTTGACATCGGTAAGCTACGCGACCTTATCCAGGCAAAGATACGGAAGCCAGTCGGTGTGCGTTGCAGCGTAGTGACGGAGCATCGCACGATCAAGACCGTAACGCAGAGCGCTGGGCGAGGCCAGCAATGGCATCCGGGCTTCATCTGGAGTCCGGTTGCTCTTTCGTTGGTTACAGGGAATGCAGCTAGTTGCTAAATTCCCAGGATCGTCGGAACCGCCACGCGAGCGGGGCATGATGTGATCCAAGGTCAGCGTTTGCGGCGGGAATTTCTTGCAACAATACTGACACCGGAATCCATCCCTCACGAAGATGCGGAATCTCTGCTTGCCCGACTCCCGGCGCCGCTTTCGAATATCAACGTAGTGGACGAGGCGAACCACGCTCGGGACCTGATGCGTTGTGTGCTGCGAGCGCAAGACGGAGGTGTGATCAACTTCCACCATCTGAGCGGACCCTTTCAAGACAAGCAGAAACGCTCTAACAACATCGATCACGCCTTCCGGCTGATACGACGCGTTAAGCAAAAGCACTTTTCTGTTTAGGACTGTCATGGTTTCACTTCAACCGACTTTCTTTCCCAAGATGGTAGCCGCGCCAGGACTTGACCCCAGAAGGAATCGCTAATCGGGCGAGCATGTTGCGTTACATCACGCGGCCATAATGGAGCTTCCCCAGAGACTTGAACTCTGCTATTCGATTTACAGGACCGACGCATCGCCTTCTATGCTTGGAAAGCAAATTTGGAGCAGGTAGGGAGAATCGAACTCCCGATATGAGTTTTGCAGACTCACGCCTTTCCACTTGGCTATACCTGCGAACTCCTTGGTGCTCCCACAGAGAATTGAACTCTGATCCGCTGATTAAAAGTCAGCTATGTTTCCGTTACACCATAAGAGCATGGTACTCGCGGAAGGAGTCGAACCTTCATCACGCCCTAATCTGGGGCTTACAGGGTATAAGCCTGCTGCACTACCTTTGTGCTACGCGAGCAAACTGGAGCGCCCACGAGGATTTGAACCCCGATGGACCACGTTAGAAGCGTGGCGCTTTTCCGTTAAGCTATGAGCGCATGGAGCTGATGAGCAGACTTGAACTGCTGTCTGCGGTTTACGAAACCGCCGCTCTGCCTGTTGAGCTACATCAGCAAAAATGGTGGTCGGTGACGGAATCGAACCGCCGTCCCCTGAGCTTCAACCAGGTGCTACGCCGTCTCAGCTAACCGACCAAATGGAGCTACCGATCCGAATCGAACGGATGTGAACTTCCTTACCAAGGAAGCGCCTGCCTCTCAGCCACGGCAGCAAATTGGAACTGGTGACGAGGATCGAACTCGCTAATTCCTGCTTGGAAGGCAGGCTCTCTGCCATTAGAGAAGCACCAGCATGGAACCCCTGACAGGACTCGAACCTGCATTATTCAACGTTCGAAGCGTTGCGCCCGTCCATTGGACTACAGGGGCATTTTGGAGCGGCTGGTGGGATTCGAACCCACGGTCTCAACCTTGGCAGGGTCGCGCGATTCCACTACGCTACAGCCGCGAAATTGGCTCAAGGGGCGGGAATCGAACCCGCGATGTTCTGCTTAACAGGCAGACGCCGACGGCCAACATCGGTCCCTTGAATAAGATGGTTGCGGGAGCCAGAGTTGAACTGACTGAAGAAGGTTTATGAGACCTTCTTGAATCCCATTCTTCCCGCATCGAAAAATTGGTGGAGCGTAAGGGATTCGAACCCTTCCTACTGGTTTGCAGGACCAATGTGCTGCCCCTATCACTAACGCCCCAAACTGGTCTAGGCGGGAGGATTTGAACCTCCGATTTCCTGCTCCCAAGGCAGGCGGATTGCCAGACTTTCCTACGCCTAGATGACTGGTGCCCCCGCGCGGTATTGAACCGCGTTCCGATGCTTAAGAGGCATCTGCATCACCTTAATGCTTCGAAGGCTCAATGGCGGAACTGAACGGACTCGAACCGTCATCGGCTTGGTAGACAACCAAGTGCCTCACCTCTCGGCCACAGTTCCATGGTAGCGTTGCGGAGACTTGAACTCCGTACACAAGATTGAGAATCTTGCTGCTCACCTATTGCATTCAACGCCTCACACTGGGTTGACGTATGGGAGTTGAACCCATCTATCAGGCTTCACAGGCCCGCGCCTTACCGCTCGGCCAACGCCAACATAAAACTGGTAGGGAGTACGGGACTCGAACCCGTAAAATCTCCTGATTGAAAATCAGGCGGCTTGCCAATTTGCCTAACTCCCCATGGTCCGGCGGGGGAGAATTGAACTCCCATTCCTCAGATTTTAAGCCTGAGTGCTTTGCCAATTAGCACACCGCCGGGTTGGTACTCGCGCTCCGATTCGAACGGAGAAGAAGCAGTTTTTGAAACTGCCGTGTCTGCCAGTTGCACCACGCGAGCATGACCGCTCGGCCACCCACGGGCGGCGGCCAGCTATTGGTAGTCCCGGAGAGATTCGAACTCATCAACCTCTAGTTTCTAAAACTAGCGCCTCTACCAATTGGGCTACGGGACCGCATCCCCGGCAGGATTCGAACCTGCGTAAGTCTCGTTTAGGAAACGAGCGCCTATCCACTAGACTACGGGGACAAACATTGGCTCCGGGAGAGGGAATCGAACCCGAGTCATTACCTGATTCAGAGTCAGGCGTCCTGCCGGTTAGACGACCCCGGAATGGCTCCCAGTCAAGGAGTCGAACCCTGATAGCGAGATCCAAAATCTCGCGTCCTGCCGTTAGACGAACTGGGAATAGAACTGGTATCCCTGAGCAGATTCGAACTGCTAACCTCAACCTTCGCAGGGTTGCGCGCTTCCAGTTGCGCTACAGGGACAAATGGCGGAAACGGAGCGAGTCGAACGCTCAAGGGAGTTACCCCGGCACCTTAGCAAGGTGCTGCCATACCATTAGGCGACGCTTCCAGAATGGAAGAGGGTAGAGGAATCGAACCCCCAGGCACTTACTCCCGGCGCGGTTTTCAGGACCGTTTATCCCCATGGATGCTACCCTCCAAAACCTTGGCAGGAGCACTAAGATTTGAACTCAGAACTTCGGGTTTGGAATCCGACGTGTTGCCACTTGACACTATGCTCCCACAAAAAACTTGGTGCATACGGATGGACTCGAACCACCGAAGGGCGTTAGCCCAAGAGGTCTACAGCCTCCCGCGATTGCCGCTCTGCCACGTATGCAAAGAAAGTCAGTTGTCAAAAATCAAAATAGAGCAGGATTGCGATTCCGCTTGTGGAATGCACCCGCTCTTGATTCTCGACTACTCTTGTTTTGTTTTGGAGATTCAGGAGCGGGAATCCGCTCCCGCTACGTTAGGTCTGATTGGGTTCTGAGCCGCTCGCCAATTGTCTCAGGACTATGGGATTACTTGTGGGGCATCCCATGGTGAGCATATCGACGCACGAACACGTGGCGGCCCGGAAGCCCCCGCGTTTTTCTATCGAATGTTGTGCGTTCATTGAAATCATTGGTCCACCTTCAAGATTTTTCATCTTAGGAAACCTTCCCCGATCTGTCAACAATTATTCTCCCGTCTCCGAGTATCACCAAAAGATTGGTGTGGTCACTGATGACTCTCGCGCATCTGCTGCCGACTTCTTCCCGGCCATTCCCTCCACCTTTCCGAACGTCTGTAACCCATCTGTACCGCTCGTGATTTTTACTTGCGGCGTGGCGCCCGAAGGGTGTATTAGAAGGTGCTTGCAAAACGTTAGATCCCGGGCCGTTGTTCAAACTGAAACGTTAAGCCGCTGGGCCGAACGAGTACCCGGGAGCATTCGCAAAGTTGCTGCAGCCGCGGGACGTTACTCCTCACCTGAAGCGCATGGCAACTAGTAACGGATTCTTCTATTCATACGAGACAGATCTCATCACGAAATCCTGTCCATCGGAAAAATCACACTCAGACAGTTGGTAGGTAGCTCAAGAGAACAAGAATCGGTTGAAAGTGGCTGATGCTTCCGGCAATATCAGTACCGCGATGAAGAATGTCACTGCGCCGCATTCACAAAACGGATCTGCCGCCGTGGATGTTGGGCCGCAGTACAGATAGTGAGCGGTTGTCCTTAGCCCAGCCCTTTGGTATGAGCGAAGACGCAAGCCCCGGCACGATGTTGGGACGGTATCGGGTTCTCTCAAAGATCGCTGAAGGCGGAATGGGAGAGGTCTATCTCGCGGAGGACCCACGTCTTCGTCGCAAGGTCGCGTTAAAGGTTTTGCACGCGAGTATCGCAGCAGACAAAGACCGGCTGGCCCGCTTTGAACGAGAAGCGCATTCCGCGTCCGCTCTCAACCATCCAAACATCGTCACGATTCACGAATTCGGCACGCATGGCGCCATCCATTTTCTCGCCTCCGAGTTTGTCCACGGTGAAACGCTGCGCGACCGAATGAACCGGCGGCAATTGTCTTTGCCTGAAGCCCTCGACGTGACCATCCAAATCGTCTCCGCACTCCAGGCTGCCCACGCCGCCGGTATTACTCACCGCGACATCAAACCTGAAAACGTGATGATTCGCGAAGACGGTTACGTGAAAGTTTTAGACTTCGGTCTCGCGAAACTATCGGATCCGCCAGTCGCAGTTGAACGAGCAAGCCTGGCCAGCCAGGAAGCGGACACCCGCGCGCATTTGCAAACGCATCCGGGAATGATCATGGGCACCGCGGCCTACATGTCACCCGAACAAGCGCGCGGGCACGCTGTTGACGCTCGCAGCGATATTTTTAGCCTCGGTGTAGTGCTCTATGAAATGCTCACGCTGCGGCAACCGTTTAAGGGTGAAACGTTTAATCACGTCATCGTGGCCATTCTTGAGCAGGAACCTCGACCGTTAACTGCGGCCGGCCAACACTACCCGCCCGAGATCGTCAGGATCATCACGAACGCGCTGGCAAAGCGACGCGAGGAGCGTTACCAAACAGCAAGCGACTTACTCGCCGATCTAAAAACCTTTCAAACCAAGCTGCTGGTCGAGGCCGAACTAAAACGTAGCGCCGCCTCAAGCGACGCGATCGAGGCGCAAACAAAAATGATTGCGAGCGTCGACCGAGGGGAAGCTCGGCGCGGATCAACAGAGCAGCCCCAGGAGCTGGTCCCCAATGGCAGATTCCTGCATTACCGAATCATTTCAAGAATCGGTGCGGGCGGGATGGGTGAAGTTTTTCTCGGTGAAGACACGCGGTTGAACCGCAAAGTCGCACTTAAGCTCCTGCCCCCCGAGTTCACTGGGGATAAACATCGTCTGCGTCGTTTTGAACAGGAAGCGCAAACCACCTCGGCGCTCAATCATCCGAATATCATCACCATTTATGAAGTTGGCGAAGAAAATGGACTCAACTATATTGCGACCGAGTTTATTGAGGGACGCACGCTGCGCCAGAAAATGCGCGAAGATGAATTGTCGCTCAACCAAGCGCTCGACATTGCCCAACAAGTGACCAGCGCGCTCGTGGCCGCGCACCAGGCGGGCGTGGTGCATCGCGATATCAAACCCGAAAACATAATGATCAGGCCGGACGGGCTCGTAAAAGTCCTCGATTTTGGCCTTGCCAAACTCTCAGCCGCCGCCTCTGATTCGATCTCCAAAGAGGCGAAGACCATAGCCCTTGGTCTAACCAAGCCTGGCTTGCTCCTGGGCACGCCTCACTACATGTCGCCGGAACAAGTGCGCGGCCTGCCGCTCGAACCCTCGTCGGATGTCTTTAGCCTGGGAGCCGTAATTTACGAAATGCTAGTCGGCCAAGGCCCTTTCGATCGCGATACCAAGAGCGATGTGTTGGCGGCGATTTTGACGTCTCCCACGCCACCAATCGCTCAATTGAAGCCGGGCGTGCCACCCGAACTTCAACGCATCGTCGCTAAGGCGTTGCAGAAAGACAGGGACGATCGTTATCAAACCAGCAAAGACTTGCTGATCGATATCAAGAGTCTCAGCCGCGAGCTCGAATTGACCGGCAGAGTGGATCCGACGATGGAAGTCGGGAGAAACCTGACCAGACAAATCAGGAGTCAACGGTTCTCCCTGCTCCAGGGGCTGGGCACTCTCTTAGTCGTGGGATTGATCGTAGCTGCTATCTGGTTTGTAGTTCACCGCTACACGCACACCGTCGCATCGCTCACGTCCGCACCAAAAACTGCGGAGGTTTTGAGCTGGCGAAGCGCACCCGGCGAGTTTTACAGCATCGGGTCGTTCTCGCCCGACGGGATGAAGATCGCCCTCGTTTCAACCGGCAACGGGACCCGCAACATTCAGATAAAACAGACTACGGCCAACGCTCCGCCCGTGCAGACCACGAGGGACGAGTTTCGCAACGATCATCCGATCTGGTCGCCTGACGGAGAGGAGATCGCTTTTTTCTCAACTCGAGGAAATCAGTTGGGCATTTGGCGCGTGCCTTATCTTGGAGGCTCGCCAGTGCTAATTTCCACCGTTCCCGTCGGCGATACCCGGCCCTGTCGATGGTCGAAAACCGGCGTGCTTTACTACGAAGCGCGGCAGAATGTTTTCGGGATCGATTTGAAGTCAGGACAGACTACTCGGTTGACCAATTTCGATGCGGCCAGCACCACGGCCAGTTCATTCAGCATTTCACCAGACGAAAAACAGATCGCATACATAAGTTTGGCGGGGGAACAGTGGAGTATTTCGACAATCCCCACGCGTGGCGGTGAACCAAAGCAAATTGTCACCAGCAAGGAGGAGATTCGAAACACCGTCTGGCATCCGGATGGACGCCGGTTGCTCTATAGCGCGCTGGTCGATGGCGTCTATCAGATCTTCGCAGCCGACCTTGACGATCCACAGCCCGCGCAAATTACTTTTGGCGATCGAGATAGTCTTGCGCTTGACGTTTCCGGAGATGGGGTCCGGATTCTTTTCGGCTCTTCGAAGGAGGAATCTGACGTCTGGGGCGTGGACGTCGCCAGCGGGGAAGAGTTTGCTCTGGCGTCGGACATTAACGCCGAACTGTGGCCCAGTGTGTCGCCGGACAACAAACAGGTAGCTTTCCAGTCGATCAGGAATTTAAGTCAGGGAAATAATTTGTTGAACGGCAACATCATGATCAAGTCGACAGTAGCTGATGCTCAACCGGCCCAACTGGTCGCTAACGCTTCTTTGCCCCTCTGGTCTCCCGACGGCACCCGGGTGGCCTTTATGCGGGTCGTGGGCGAGCTCTACAACCTTTGGACCATCAGGGTCTCCGGAGGCGAGGAAAGGCAATTGACGAAAGATGGAATGACTTCGGTGAAGTCCACCCTCTTACCCTACAATCGAAATCAAACAAGCTACTTTAGCTGGTCTCCCGACAATCGGCGGATTGCTTACAGTGCCAAACGAAACGGCGTGCAAAACATTTGGCTGGTGACCGCCGACGGCGCGAGCGATACACAATTGACCAGCAACGCAGATGATAACGTGCTGATGTATAGTCCGCTCTGGTCTTCAGACGGCAAGCAAATCGCCTACACAGCCAAGCCGAATAAACCTCTTGAAGGTGTCTTCACTTACACCGTTTGGGTGGTCGACGTGGAAACGGGGAAGACGAATGCAGCCATGCAATCGCCAACTTTTCTGCGCTTGTTAGGTTGGTCGGCTGGTGATCGGTCGCTATTTCTCGCCACCGCCAAAGCCAAGACTCCGGACTCGCTTACGGACGTGGGATTAATGGAGCTGACTCCAGGCGCCGCCAGTCCGAGAGAGATCACTACGCAACCGTCAACTTACCTCTACAACGTTCACCTCTCGGCGGACCGTCGCACCTTTGCTTTCGTGTCTCATCAGGACGGCAAGGACGACATTCGCATCATTTCCGCCGCGGGTGGCCCAGTGCGAACCTTCGCGACCAACCGGGATGCAAGATTGTATTTTTCCAGTCTCGCCTGGGCCCCTGATGGAAAAACGATATTTTTTGGCAAGCAATCGCGATATAGTCTGCTCTCCATGGTTACAAACTTTAACTGAGAGGAAAAATACCTAATGCACAGCCAGTCAATTTTTCGGAGAATCGCCCTGGTTCTTTCCCCCGTCTTATTTTTGTGCGCGGCCTTGGGAACCACCACTGAGGGCCCGCTTAATGTGCCGGCGACCACGTCTGCAACGAGTGCCCAAGGTTCGTGCGCGGCAACGACCGATGCTGAAATCGTGGCCGCCATCCAGGAAAAAATAAAGGCGGACGCTCGCTTCGATGATCAGCGCAAGCACATTAATGTCAGCTCGAGAAATCGAGTTGTTAAGTTGAGCGGTTGGGTCAAAGGCCGTCGGCAGATGATGGACTTAATCACGTTTGCGCGTACGACCCACTGCGTCAGACGCGTCGTCAACAAACTAAAGCCATTTAGGAAGGTCGGCTGTGGCGCCGGACAAAAACAGTGTGGCGACACGTGCATCGATCGAAATGAACAGTGCAATCTCATTTCAAGACAGCAACCCACCTCAAAAAGTCACGCTAGCCTGGTAGCCAGGCAGCAGTAGGAAACTAATCCTCACAGAGAAGTTGGCCCGCGAGGATGTCGCCCGCTCTGGAAGCGGACGACACTTCGCGATCTGGACCGCGTTTGCCAGGATGAAAAGCAGGAAAGTTCCCATCGCACTAGTAACCTTGCTGACGGTCGCGGCCCTCGGTTATCAGAACCGCGTTTCGTCGCAAAACGCGCCGCCCTGCGCCAGCCCAGCGCGCCCGAATTCATCTATAAATCAGACGGCGTTGGATAGTTGTAGTTGCGAGCAAGCGGACGGCAGCGACAAACCGAGCTACCGTGTCGGGGCGTCGGCTTTTGGCAGGACCCGCGTGGCAAGCGCCGGCAATAAGCCGCGGCGTAGCGTTGAAGTTGTCGAAGACGAAGATATGTACGGCGGGATCAAAATGCCGAGTCAGGCAGATTTACATTCCCCCGAAGTTCGTGGACTAAAAGAAAAAGTCTTGTCCGTCCGCAAGGCGCGGCGGCAGGCAGTTGAGCTGGCCTGGCAAAACTTGCAGCGGGACCATAAATTCGATCCGGAAAACTACGTGGTCAATCAGAGACTTCGAAGCAAGCAGTTTCTGGCGAGCTACCAACGCTTCCTCGATCTTCAAAACGGGGATCAATGGCTGACGTGGTCCAGGTTTGACTGGCGCGAGCGCGGGCTGGACGTGGGTCCGGTGCTGAACCAGGGAACCTGCGAGAGTTGTTGGGCGTTTGCCTCGATGTCCGTCTATCAAAGTAGCTGGAAGCTGGAACAGTTGCGCCTCGGATATGAATTCTTTGACGAGCTGTACGGCCACGTTGATTACATGTACCAAAGGATCCCTTCGGTTCAGGAGCTGCTAAATTGTATGAGCAAGGAGGAAGGTGATTGTGATGGCGGCTGGCATGGCTCCGCTTTCGCCTTCATGGTCAAGTCTCACGTGCCGCACATTCCCGATCGTCTGGTTTGGAATAAAGGTGTGCAAAAAAGTATTGAGGAATACACGGGGAGGAAATCGCGTTGCACGGATATTCTGCGAATGACCAATGTAAAGCGCGGCGGCCAAGCACTCGTCTTATTGGACGGTCCCGACGCCCGTCCTCGTCTGCCCAAAAATAGCGACCGGATCGGAACGGCCTTTGACAGAGCCTTGACCTGGGGTTACGTCAACGAAAAAAAACCTGAAGAAATTCCCACCGTTGACCAGTTGAAGCGGGCCCTGATTGAACATGGCCCCCTAGTGGCGCCGTTGCATGGCGACAGTTGCTTTAGCGTCTACCGCGGCGGCATCTTCAATGGACGCCACTCGGGTGAACCAACCCATGTGGTCGTTTTAGTTGGTTGGGACGATGAGAAGAAGGCCTGGCTGGTCAAGAACTCGTGGGGAGAAGCCTGGGGCGAGAACGGCTACGCCTGGGTCGCGTACGGGAGCAACAACATTGGCCGCTACGCCGCCTGGATTCAGCCTTCACCCTCGACCGAAGAACCCTGATCCCGAATCGTCTCTAAAACATAATGCTTAACAAAT
>JANLZV010000030.1:0-2205 GCA_031366425.1 Pyrinomonadaceae bacterium
GCGACTAAATGACTATTCAAAAATACAAGCAACGCGGCGTTTGGCTGGTGGCGATCGTCGCCTTGATGATCGTGTCGACCGCCGCGCTGAGGTCTACTGCGTTCGGGCAGTCGAATTCGTTAACTCCGCTTCAACTAAAGATTGAGCGACAACGGTCGCGGCTGAATTCCGCCGAACAGGAAGAACGCCGTGACGCGGTTTCTCAACTTGCCGCGATGCGACATCCGGACGCTTCGCGAGCGGCGATCCCGGCCCTCGCAGATCTGTCACCAAGTGTTCGCTCGACTGCGGCCTCGGCCATTCTTGCGTTGCCTGGTCCGGAGAGCGCGGCGATCCTGATTCCCTTATTGAGCGACAAGGACGAGTTTGTCCGCCGCGAAGCAGCCTATGCTTTGGGCAAAACGCGCAGCAGCAATGCAGTAGTTCCCTTAGTCGAACGGCTTCGCACCGACAAGGAACCCGGTGTGCGTGGGGCGGCGGCGGTTGCGCTCGGCGAAATGTCGGCCGCGGCTGCGGTACCGGATTTGATCTCGGTCATTAGTTCTCAAACGCAATCGGCTGGCTCAAAGAAAAGCAAAAAGACGAAGGCCGAGCAGAACGCTTTTGTATTACGGGCAGCGGCCCGCGCGCTGGGCCAGATTGGCGATCGCGCTGCTCTCCCGGCGCTGCTGGCCGCGTTAGCTAATGAAAAGAATGACGACGACCTACGACGTGAGTCCGCAGCGGCTTTGGGACTGATCGGCGACGAGACTTCCTTGCCAGGTTTACGCGACGCTCTTAGCGCGCGCGACCCCTACCTGTCGCTCGCCGCTAATGACGCCATCAAAATGATTCTCAAGTCGAAGGTGCGTCCCGGCATGTGACCCGAGCTAACAAAACAAAAAGCGCCGCCCACCTTTATGTGGAGCGGCGCTTTTGCTTATTCGCGTGGCGTACTTAGTTATCCGCCTTATTTTCTCCGCGGCTCTGACCTTTCTTGGCCGCCTTACTGGCTTGCGGAATGGGTAGGCCAACCCCGCCCGACAGCGATTCTAATGCGTGCGGTTCTTCTTCTTTGGTCTCCGGCAATTCGTGAATCAGGGCCCCGCCCGAACTCTTCGAGAAGATCAGCTTATGCGTGTACTCGTCCAGGTCGACGAAGACGAGGTCGCCGAGTCCAATCTGATTGGTTGCCACCAGATTTGACAACGGATAGACCAGGAACCGTTCCACGGATCGCTTCAAATGTCGCGCGCCATATTTGAAGTCGAGCCCTTCCTTTAGCAGCGTGTCCTTGGCAGACTCCGAGCACTTAAAGACAAACTTGGTGCCGGCTGACTGCATGATGCGATCTTGCACTGCCGAAAGTTCAAGTTCCAAAATCTGTCGCAGGTGATGTTCCTTCAATGAACGGAACACTACCACCTTGTCGATGCGGTTCATGAATTCCGGTGAAAATTTACGGCGGGCGGCTTCAACCGCGGTCCGGTAAATTTTCTGATCCACTTCGGTGTCGTTCGGATTCTTGTTGGCTTTCCCGGAGTGGAACCCAATACCTCCGGAAATCAATTCCGACATTTCGCGCGCGCCTAGATTTGACGTCATCACCACCATGCAGCGCGAGAAATCAACGCGACGATTGTCGCCCAGAGTCAGGGTCGCCTTGTCGAGAATGCCCAGCAGCAGTTGCCAAAGGCTATCCGAGGCCTTCTCGATCTCGTCAAACAGGATGAGCGAGAGCTTCACCTCGTCGGTATGCATCCGGTCGAGATTTTCCTGGGTCAGCATCGGCGAAGTTTCGCGATGGCCCAGATATCCCGGTGGGGAACCGATCAGCTTCGCTATCTCATGCGAATGCTGAAACTCAGCGCAGTCGATCTTTACGATCGCGTTGGCATCGCCAAAGAGGACTTCCGCTGCAGCTTCGATGACCCGCGTCTTACCGGAACCGGTTGGGCCCAGAAACAGCATGGTGCCAATCGGTCGGTTAAGCGGATTCATACCCGCCAAGAAAATCTGGTAAAGGCCGCTAATGCGGCGGACGGCGCGCTCCTGGCCAACGATGCGAGCGGAAAGCCGCTCTTCGAAGTCCTGGGCGCGAGGACTCTTCTGATCAGGATCAAGGAAAACTGTTCCCATGATTACGGAAATGGAAATAGAGAAACTAAACGAAACCATGCTCGTCCTCCTGCATGCGCGAGAGCTAGTAATTCTCTATTTCCATTT
>JANLZV010000034.1:0-11214 GCA_031366425.1 Pyrinomonadaceae bacterium
CCTCCGTGCCTGGTCCACAGCTTGCCACCAAGAAGAAGATTTACCTGCGGGCGATTCCGATCGATCCAATGACGGGTGAAGCGGAGTGGGATTTTCGCTCATGCTACGACGAGGCGGGGGCAGGTTCCTGGGGTGGCGAGAATGTTTTTGATGTCCGTTCAAAGTCGAAGGGCACCGCACTGAATGGTGAGAAATATAGCGACTGGTAAAAGACAGAAGGCAGTGGGCAGTGGGCAGTGGGCAGAGCTTCGGCAGAGACCCCACAGCTTTGCACGGCCCACTGCCCACCGCCCACTGCTCACTGGTTTTACCCTGCTCGAGTTGATGATTGTGATCACGATCATCATCATCCTCGCGGCGATTGCTTTGCCGCAGTATCAGAAGACAATTCTGGCCACTCGTGAAGCTGTGTTGCGGGATGATCTGTACAAGCTCCGCACGTTGATCGATCAATTTGCCACCGACAAGCAGAAGCTGCCGCAGTCTCTCGACGAACTAGTGTCCGAAGGTTACATGCGCGAACTGCCGAAGGATCCTATGACCGGCCAGCCGGATTGGGCGGTGACAACCGGAGAGGATCCAAATTCGACTAAGGGAGATCAGGGCGTCACTGATGTTCACAGCGCCTCCGGAGATACCTCATCGGAAGGAACCCCTTACTCGGAATGGTGAAAGGAATTCGGATTTGGGAATGCGGACTTCGGATTACTTTTCCTCGTTTCGGCTAGCTGCAATCATCCGATGTATCATGTCCATAATCAGCAATCAGAAATCCGCATTCCGAAATCGATAAATGCCTAACCCCCTTTCAAAACTGGTAAATCCCTGGTATCCGTCGACCGCCCTCGGTTTCGAAAGCGGACTGGCGACGATGGTCCAACTCGAACGCGGCGCTCGTGGATCCAGTAGTCTGCGGCGCGCGGCCACCGTTGTGCTCCCGCAGTCGTTGATCCACGCCAGCTTTCACGAACCCAACATTTCCGATCCGGCCGAACTTCGTGCAGCGCTGGCTGAGTTGGCTGCGAGCGCTGGTTTGCTACAACAGAAACGCTGGTCGGTGTCGTTGCCCGACGGCGTTAGTCGCACCTTGATCCTGACATTGGAATCACAGCCCAATTCGAAAAGTGAACTTGAAGAAGTTTTGCGCTGGAAAGCAGAACGTGGATTTAGCGCGCCCGTTGACGAACTCTCGATTTCACGCGAGCGATTGTCGCCCGACAATCAGGGCCGGGATCGCTATCTGGTAGTGGCGGCGCGCTCGTCCGTGCTCGCGGAATATCAGGAAGTGTTGCATTCGCTGGGATGGCGGGCCGGACTGATTCTTCCCCGCCACCTGGGCGAGGGCCAGTGGTTAAGCACTAACGGCTTTCGCGGTGATGCGCTCCTGCTCAGTTCGTCGGAAGATGGATTTACGGCGGTAGTGTTTCGCGGCAAGCAACCGCTCATTATTCGCAAGGTATCCTGCGAAGCTCAGGAATGTGAAGACGAGCTCTATCGCTTGCTGCTCTTCTATCGAGATCGACGTGGCGGCGAAACCGCAAATGCCGGCAACGTGCTGTCTCGCGTGCTTGCAATCGGAACTATGTTGGATAAAACGCGTTCCTGCGAGATCGTGAACGAAACTTTGGGAACGGATCTGCGCCCGCTTGACGCGGTGGATCTGGGCCTGCAACTATCCAACAGCAAATTAAAGTTTGACGCGATCGCCGCTCCGGCTGGGTTGGCGACCTTGTCGTGGCAATAAGACAGCCAGGAGTCGCCAGTCTCGAGTCAAATGAAGACTGACCGATGACTCCTGACTGGCGACTGCCGACTGGAGACTGTCGACTGTCTTTGAAACTTGTCTGGTTTTCACTACGTAATACCTGGCGCAACATGAGTAGTTCAACATCACCCAACGTTTTAATCCTAAGTTCAGCCAATGACCGCGAACTGGTGGCAAGCGCCGCCGGCGGACTTGAAGGCGGCTTTGAAGAATTGGTCCGACGCTATCAGCGGCCCATCTCGGCTTACGTCTATCGGATGGTCGGCGATTATGAGACGGCTTTGGATTTGACTCAGGAAATCTTCATCAAGATTTATGGATCACTCTCGCGTTACCGGCCCGAGTTTAAGTTTTCGACCTGGATTTACAAGATCGCCCACAACGCGGCCATCGATCATTTGCGCCGCGGGTCCGGGCGCGAGCGCTCCCTCGTTAGCGGCACTGATGGCGATCAATACGATCTTCCGATCGAAAGTGAAGGGCTAACGCCCGAACAGCAAACCGAGCGCGAAGAGCGTCGCGTAGAGATTGAAACCGTCGTGCGTTCGCTGCCCACCGCTTATCGTGAACTGATCGTCTTGCGCCATTCGCAGGATTTGACCTATGAAGAAATTGTCGAAGTCACCGGCTTACCGCTGGGAACCGTCAAGAACCGCCTGTTTCGCGCGCGCGATCTAATGCGGCAACAGTTTCTGAACCGCGGGATTACCGGCATCGGATTCTAGGATAGTGACGAACAACCATCACATTTGCGAGTCGGAAAAGATCGCCGCCTACATCGAGGGCGACCTGGAGCTGGAGCCGCGTGAGGCTTTGGAAGAACATTTCAAGCAGTGTGATCGATGCGCTTTGGAGTTGCGTGAACAGCGCTTGTTTATGTGCGAACTGGATTCTGCGCTCGCCAGTCCTTTCGATCTGGCAGTACCGGCAAACTTTGCCCAGATCGTAGCCGTGCGAGCTGAAAGCGACATGCGCGGGGTGCGCAGTTCAGCGGAAAACAAGCGGGCCTTTCAGTTTTGCATCATTCTTGGGCTCGCGGCTTTTGTGCTACTGGGCGCGGCGGCCAGCAGGGCGGAGCTTGCCGGCGCGGCAACTTCGATCAGTCGAGCGGCCGGAGTCTTAGGGCTGATCGCCAGATCGATTTTCGAAGCGGTGGCTGGGGTGGCATCTCTCATGCGAATTCTCAGCCAGGGTTTGATCGCTGATTCTCCCGTCGCCCGCGTCGCCGGTTTGGCGTTTATCGCTGTCGCAGTCGGCATCCTTTCGATTCTGATCGTCCGCTATCACCGAACGCGCTTGGTTGACTAGGCGACGTTTGATGTCCACCTACAAAGCACTTCTCGTGAATGAAAGCCTTGTTCAGTCTCGCGTCCGTCACTTCGAACCCAGCTCAATCTTAAATCTCCAAAATCTTTTCAACGCGACAATGTTCGCCCTCTGCCTACTGTTTCTGGTGAATGCGGCGCTGGGCCAAACATCTCCCGCTTCGACTCCTGTCGAGAGTCCCGTCGTAGTCGAAGGCGTGAGCGACACTACCGCTTACAGCCTCGGCCATTCGTTACGAATCAATGGGGTCGTGAAGGGTGCGATTGCCCTGGGAGGCGACGTGATCGTGCAGGGCGTAGTCACTGGAGACGTCGCGGCAATCGGTGGCTCAGTGATTCAACTTGAAGGTTCGCAAATCGATGGAGACGTGATGGTGGTCGGGGGTACATACCATCACGGCAATCGCGCGCCGGGCCGTAATCCAGCGAGCACCACCGTGATGTATGCGGGTTATGAGCAGGAACTCCGCAACATGGTGCGCGATCCGTCAGCGCTCTTGCGGCCAAACTGGTCGGCGAGCTACATCGGGCTGCGGCTGGTCGCCATTCTTTTCTGGTTTATCGTGTCCCTGGCACTAACGGCAGCAACGCCCGGGACGATCAGCCGTGGGCTGACTCGACTGCACCTAACCCTCGGGCGAGTCGCAATCATTGGAGTTATCGCCGCCATTGTGATCGGGGCAGTGGTGCCGTTTAGTTTGCGTTACCTGCCATTCACCCTGGGTGTTCTGGTTGGGTTGATGGCCCTGCTGCTGATTCTGATCGCCGGCCTCTTCGGACGCGTAATTATCTATGCGGCGACCGGCCGGTGGCTGCAACGCAGGTTATTCGGTTCGGGCAAGAACTCGGAATCGGTGGCGCTCCTGATGGGCACCACTTTTTGGATCATCATTTCCTCGCTCCCGTACGTTTGGCCAATTGTGGTTGCTGTTCTCCTCGTGACCAGCCTGGGCTTAGCTTTGACGGCCAGATACCGCGTTAGCTGGGGCCGACGTCAGGAAGTGCGCACTTAAGCTCAACCCCTCCTCCAAAAAACCGGAAAAAACTTCAACGATTCGCGGTGCTGGCGCATCAAAGGCTATCTCGTTGCGGGCTCCTCGTCGATTTGTGCAACTTTTCCGAACACGAGGCGTGAAATTGCCATCGGCACGCTCGGAAGATGCTGCGAACGAGCAACTTAACAGAACATTCAGAGCGGTCTTTGCGTAACAAACAAAGTAGCTCGGCGGTTTTCCAAATTCAATTTGCATTCAAATGTTTTCTTTATCGGAGCGGGCCGCTCGGATTGGTGCTCATAGTTCAACAGGAGGCTCAATGAAGTCGTTTTTCTTTGCAATGGCAATGGTTCTGGTCTTGATCAGCACCACTGCAGCCCTAGCCCAGACGAGTCAGACTCCAGCCGCTGCCGGCCAAACGCCAGACTCGGCAATTACTCAAAACGGTGCACTCGGCGAAGTGAAAGTAATTGACGTCGCGGCCAAGCAGATGATCATTAAGACCGACGCGGGCTCACTGGTCACAGTTGTGCTCAGTGATGCGACTTCCTACATGCGCGTGGCGCCTGGCGAGACGACGTTGGCCAATGCCACCAAAATTGCCTTTGGCGACGTTGGTGAGGGCGATCGTATTTTTGCGCGCGGCACGGTCTCGGCGGATCGAAAGTCGGTCCCCGCCCGAGTCGTAATTGTGATGAACAAAATCGACATTGCGAAGAAGCAGGAATTGGAACGCGCTGACTGGAAGAAGCGCGGTCTGCTGGGCGTAGTTACTGCACTGAAACCAGAGACAAAAGAGATCACGGTTTCGAGTCGCACGCTCGCGGGTCAGCAGTCAATCGTCATTCCGGTCACTGATAAAGTGGAGATGCGCCGTTACGCGCCAGACTCGATCAAGTTTGCCGATGCCAGGACGGCCAAGTTTGAGGAATTAAAAGTTGGGGATCAAGTGCGCGCGCTTGGCGATCGAAATCCTGAAGGCACTCAATTCACGGCCGAAAAAGTTGTGACTGGAACTTTCCGAAATGCAGCTGGAGTAGTGACTGCAATCGATGCTGCCACGGGCGAAATCAAGATCAACGACATGCAGACCAAGCAGCCTTTGACGATTGTCGTCAAACAGGATGCCGTGCTTCGACGTTTTCCGTCGCAAGCAGAGATGGGCGGCATGATGGCGATGATGGGCGGTGGAAGGCCGGGTGGTCCGGCAGGAGCCGCACCTGGTGGTCCACCGAGTGGTGGCAGCCAGACCCCAGGTGGACCGGGTGGACCAGCTGGGCCGGGTGGTGGAATTAGGACGGGCGGCGGCGGTATGAATATGCAAGACATGCTCGAACGGCTTCCCACCATCGCGACTGCCGACGTGAAAGTGGGCGACACGATTATCGTTTCCAGCACGCAGGGAGCCGACCCGGCGCGCCTAACTGCGATCAGCTTAATTTCAGGAGCGGATACGCTGCTGAACCTGCTGGCCGCCAGACAGCAACAGCCGGGCCCGCGCGCCGCGCCGAATCCGTCGGCCGGATTGGGCGGAGTCCAATTCGGCATCGGCTTACCGTAATAATTTTGAGCACCACCCGCAATATTGGGGTGGACCTCGCACACGCTCCGTTTTATCGAGGAGCGGCGGGTGTCAGAAAAAAAGTCTCTCCGAAAGTCAGGTCTTGAATGATGAATGTCTTCCGAACCTTTTTACGACCGCGTTTTGCCGTCGTGCTAATGATTCTTCTGTCCGTCGTCGCAGCCAATGCCCAACAATCTCGCGGTACGCTGCGCGGTGTTATAAAGGACGAATTTGGCGCGACGATCGTTGGTGCGACCGTGAGCATCACTGATGCTGCCGGTGCCAAGAAGGACACTGTCACCAACAACGACGGCGCCTACGTTTTCAACGGCCTGGCGCCCGGCAAATACACGGTGACGGCAGCGGCGGCGGGCTTTGCTATTGCCGATGAAGTGGAAGTGGACCTCGCGGCGGGCCAACGTCAAACGTTGGACGTCACCTTGAAAGTGACGATCGAAGAACAAAAGGTAACGATCGCCTCTGAAACTCCACTCAGCACCGAAGGCAGCAACAACGCTAACCAAACATTGATCACGGGAAAGGATCTGGATGCGTTACCGGACGATCCTGATGAACTGGCGGCGGCGCTGCAAGCATTGGCTGGTCCCTCGATGGGTCCAAATGGCGGTCAGATCCTGGTGGATGGTTTCTCGGGCGGGCGTTTGCCTCCCAAAGAATCGATCCGCGAAATCCGCATCAATCAAAATCCCTTCGCGGCTGAAAACGATCAAGCCTCGGGCAGAATAGAAATTCTTACGCGACCCGGAACGGACAAGCTTCGCGGCAGCGCCTTCTTCAATTTTGAAGACGAGAGCCTCAACTCGCGTAATCCATTTTCGAACCGGCGCACTCCGTTTCAAGTCCGACAGTATGGCGGCAATTTAGGCGGACCGATTGTGCCGAAAAAGTCGTCGTTCTTCTTCGACTTCCAGCGCCGTGAAACTGACGATAACGAACTGGTGAAGGGCCGGTTTCTGAACAGCAACCAGGTGCCGACGGATTTCGGTTTCGGCATTGTTGCGCCACGTCGCAATTTAAACTTCAGTCCCCGGCTCGATTACCAACTCAATACCAATAACACCTTGATCGTGCGTTACAGCTACAGTCGGTCGAGTGCGGAGAACAGCGGAGTAGGTGGATACTCGCTGCCCGAGCGCGCCTACGACACAGCGACCACGCAGCAGACCTTCACGGTCACTGAAACCGCGATTCTCAATGGCTCGATGGTCAATGAAACCAGGTTTCAGTTTAATCGCAATCGCAACGAGCTTTTCGGCACCAACGCGGTGCCGGTACTTAATGTCAGCGGAGCTTTTATCAGCGGTGGGTCGCAGGTAGGAGAGGTCACGAACACCAATACCAGCTGGGAACTTCAAAACTTTCTTGCCTGGCAAAAAAATAGTCACGCGTTCAAGTTTGGTGGTCGAATACGCGGCGTGAAAATTAATGATAGCAACCCGAACAATTTCGGCGGCAGTTATACGTTTGCCGGCGGTCTGGTGCCGGTGTTGTTGGCCAATGACGAAATTGATTTCAGTCAAAAACCGATCTTCGCGGATAGTTTGGAGCGCTATCGCCGCACTATAGTTTTGTCGCAGGCGACGGCGTTGCGGCCGGCGTTCAGTCCACTCGAGATCCGCAGACGTGGCGGCGGCGCCGCGCAGTTTAATATCAGCAACGGTGATCCCCTCGCGTCAGTTAGCCAGGTCGATGCCGGTTTCTACGCGCAGGATGACTGGCGGGTGCGGCCGAACCTGACGCTTGGACTTGGCATACGATACGAAAACCAAACCAACATCAAGAGTTCATTCAACTTTGCTCCGCGCGTGTTCATGGCCTGGTCGCCGGGCGCCACCGATTCAGCGCGGCCGCCGAATATGGTGATCCGCGCCGGCGCTGGAATTTTCTACAATCGCTTTGGCGAGGCAAACACGCTGAACGCCAATCGCTTCAACGGCGTCAATCAGCAACAGTTTTCCGCCAGCGAATCTCCGCTGTACCGGACTGTCAACGGCAATCCAGTCTACACAGAGCCCTCGCTGAGCGCGATCGACGCGTTTAATCCCGCTAACCTTAACCAACTGCCGGCGCTCTCGGAATTGACGGCCGCTCGTCAGATCAAGTGGCAAGTCTCAGACGATTTGCAAACGCCCAGAGTTTACGTCGCCGGTGTTCAGATCGAACGCCAGCTGCCGTACCGTTTCACGATGTTCGCAGGTTTCTATTCGGTTCATGTGAGAAATGTGGTCAGGGCCCGCGACATCAATGCGCCGCTGCCCGGAACGATCACCAGCACCAACACCCAGGGGACGCGCCCTTTTGGCAACATCGGTGAGATTTATCAGTATGAGTCGACTGGCCGCTTCGATCAGAACCAATTCTTTGTTGGTTTTAATAACCGCTTGAACCGCGTGATTTCTTTCTCGTCAAACTATTCGATGAGCAAGTCGAAGAACGACACTGATGGCCAGGGTTTTGGCGGCGGACTTTTTCCGGTCAACCATTACGATCTCAGCGGCGAATATAGCCGCGCCGGATTCGACGTGCGCCATCGCTTTAGTTTCTTCGGGACCGTCAATCTGCCGTGGCTGGTAAGTCTCAATCCTTTTGTCACGTACAGCTCAGGCCGTCCGTTTAATATCATCACCGGCCAGGACACGAACCTCGATCGCTTGTTCACCGAACGTCCGTCATTCGCGCCAAACGGAGTGGACTGCGGTGTTAATCGACCGGCAAACATTCGTTGCACCAGCTTTGGAAACTTCAACCTCACCCCGGCCCCGGGCGAGCAATTGATCCCGCGTAATTACGGCGAAGGTCCGGGATACTTTTCGGTCAACATGAGGATCAGCAAAACCTGGAACTTCGGTGCCATGCCGTCGAGCAAGGCCGCTGCGCAGGGAGGCCGGCAACAAGGCGGCGCGCAGGGTGGACCCGGTGGAGGCAACGTGCCGCGAATTCCGAATGCGGGTGGTGGTGGACCAGGCGGTGGTGGACCAGGCTTCGGCGGTGGCGGACCGCAAGGCGGACGCGGCGGAGGTATTCCGGGTGGCGGACCAGGCGGCGGCGGTGGCGCCGAGGCCAAACGCTACAGCATGGTCTTTTCGGTGAACTTCAGCAACCTATTCAACAAGGTGAATCTATCGAACCCAGTAAGCAACTTGTCGTCGCCATCGTTTGGTGAGAGCCAGGCGCTCGGAGGCAGCTTCGGTGGGTTTGGTGGCGGCGGCGGCGGCAGCACAGGCGCCGGAAACCGCCGAGTAACGGCACAAGTACGCTTTAGTTTCTAACTAGAAAGAGGTCTTTAATGAAATCAATTCTTTTCAAGTCTGCGTCATTGGCTGCGATCGTGCTCGCGCTCGTGGCGAGTGCTTTGGCCCAGGGAGATGCGAAGAAAGCAGTCGCCGGCGGCCAGACCGACCCAACTCCCGCGATCTCGGCAACCACCACTCCCATTGACCTCGCGCGCGCAGCCTTGGCGGCCCAGGGCGGTGAGAAACTGAAGGCAGTGAAAAATATGATTCTGAGAGGCAGCGTGGATCTTTACGCGCCAAGTTCGACGCAGTCGATTCCCGGCGGGTTCGTGATTGTTACTGCCGGCGATAAGCTGCGAACTGAAGTAGACGCGCGTCCGGCCATCAGCTTCAAGCAGATCTATGATGGACAGCGGTCTTACAGTTCGCTTCCTGGTGTAGACATGCCGCCGGTGACGAAGTATGGCATCGGACTCCTGCTGAAGTTTGATCAGGCTGGTTACACAGTCTCGGCCATCGCCGACAAAAAGAAGTTGCGGGGATTTCGGATCGCTGACTCCGAAGGCCACACTACCGATTTCTATGTTGATCCGGCCACCGCTCGCGTGATGTCTTTCTCGATCCCGTACGGCGGATACACTTTCGCTACCGAGAACGAGAAGTTTAAGGATTACGAAGGGGTGCTGGTGCCAGTGAGTTTTACCCAACGACTGGAGATGCCGCAGGGGGCTTTCTTTGCCGAGTATAAAGTGAAGACTGTGTTGCTCAACCAAACGATGGGCGACGACGTGTTTACGATTCCCAACTAACGTTTAGCAAGAACCTACGCCCTCCGAACGGCGCCCGAGTCTCCTTCGGGCGCTGTTTTATTTTATTCGAGCTTGCCGCCGTCCAGATTAGTTAACGCGTCAGCGTAGCTTAAACGCTCATGATCTCGTGATCTTTTGATTTCGTGAATTCGTCGATTCGAGCGATGTAGGTGTTGGTGAGTTTCTGCACTTCTTCGAGGCCGTCGCGCTCATTGTCTTCGGAGATTTCTTTGTCCTTGAGCATTTTCTTCAAACGCTCATTCGAATCGCGGCGGATGTTGCGCACGGCGGTGCGGTGATCTTCGGCGATTTCGTGGACCTGCTTCGCCAGTTGTTTCCGACGCTCTTCAGTGAGTGGCGGAATGGGAATCCTCACCAGCTTGCCGTCGTTTGACGGGTTGAGCCCGAGGTCAGCAGTGCGGATAGCTTTCTCCACAGCCTGGAGTTGCGTCGTATCCCACGGCTGCACGGTCAGCATTTGCGGTTCGGGCGCATGCACGGAAGCCATTTGCGTGAGCGGCGTCATCGTGCCGTAGTAATCAACCATCACCGAATCCAGCAGGGTGACTGCGGCGCGCCCGGTTCTGACGGTCGCCAGTTTGCGGCGAAAGTCGTCAATCGCCGTTTCCATGCGCGGTTTTGTTTCCTTGATTACGTCCTTCTCACTCATTGTTTGACTCCGGAATAACTATCTACTCAGACAGACTTTGGTGCCCACCGTTTCGCCCGCGACCACCCGCATGATGTTTCCCGCCTCGCGCATGTTGAAGACGACGATCGGCAGGTTGTTGTCCATGCACAGTGAAATTGCAGAGGCGTCCATAACTTTCAACTGCCGCTCGAGCACTTCCTGGTAAGTGATGCAGTCGTAACGGGTGGCAGTCGGATCGAGCATCGGGTCGGCCGAATAGACCCCGTCGACCTTGGTGGCTTTGAGAATGATATCGGCTTTAATTTCCAGGGCGCGCAGGGCAGCGGCTGAGTCGGTAGTGAAATACGGATTACCGGTGCCGGCGGCAAAGATTACTACGCGATCTTTTTCGAGATGGCGCACGGCACGTCGCCGGATAAAGGGCTCAGCGAGTTGCGGAATGTGCATGGCTGACATCACGCGAGTGTGAACGTCTAACTTCTCCAGGGCGTCCTGAAGCACAACCGCATTCATCACGGTTGCCAGCATGCCGATGTAGTCTGCGGAAGAGCGGTCCATATTTCCCGCACTCCGGGAAACGCCGCGAAAGATGTTTCCGCCACCAACAACCACCGCTACCTGCACGCCGAGTTTATGGACTGCCTTGAGCTCTTCACCGACTGTGCGCGCCACATCGACGTCGATGCCGTAGCTCTGCGAACCCATCAGCGCCTCGCCGGAAATCTTTAACAAGACGCGGCGGTAAGCGAGCTCGGATTTATTAGCGTTTGAGTCTGCGTCGGTCATGGAATGATTCAATCTGCAGAAGCGCTTAATTTCGATGGCCGGCGCCAGACGCCATGCCCAGCTG
>JANLZV010000039.1:0-2263 GCA_031366425.1 Pyrinomonadaceae bacterium
CGGAAGGTTACACGCAGCGATTACTGGCCGCCCCAGCTTTGAAGTCAAACTCATCGGGCGAATTGGTTCCGCCTAACGGACCGGATTAAGCGCGGTGGGCAGTGAGTAGTGGGCAGTGTGCAGTGGGAATTACTTGCAAAGATCTTTTCAATCGATAGTCACCCGCCTAAATTCAATCGTTAGCGTTGCTCCCCAAACATCCTCAATAATCTGACCCTACTGGAGAAAGTGCCATTCAGACAGGTACGTATGAAAGTAAGGAATTATCAGGAACTGATTGTCTGGCAAAGAGCCATGGATTTGGTTGAGAGAGTCTACCTGGCATCCCGACACTTTCCGCGTGAAGAGACATACGGTCTTACAAGCCAGATTAGGCGCGCGGTTATCTCAATTCCTTCCAATATCGCGGAGGGCCAGGGGAGACGCACCACACCCGACTTCGTGCGCCATTTATCCATTGCTTATGGTTCGTTGAGGGAGGTCGAAACGCAAATACTAATCGCAACTCGTTTGAACTATTTAAATACAGCAATGTGCGATGATCTAACTAAGATTACCGCTGAAGTAGGTCGGTTGCTAAATGGATTGGTAGCATCACTGGGTCGATAGCATCAAGTGTGATTACTCTGATCCCGCAACTGCTCAATGCTCACTGCTCACTGCCCACTGCCCACTGCTCACTGGCCACTGCCCACTGCTTCTTCCCTACTGTTCGTGGCTCAAATTAAGCCGCTCAATCGTCCGCGCTTTGCCTGACTCTTCGTCAATATCCATCACCGCCGCGCAAATCCGTACTTGCTCCGTCGAATGTTCAGCTCGTCTGGCTGTCGCTGAAGTAAAGCGCGCGATCACATCGCTCTTGTTCATTCCAATTACACCCGAATAACTACCCGTCATCCCAAGATCCGACAAGTAGGCCGTGCCTTCGGGAAGAATTCTCTCATCCGCCGTCTGCACGTGAGTGTGAGTGCCCACGACCGTCGAGACTCGTCCATCGAGATACCAACCCATCGCAACTTTTTCCGATGTCGCTTCCGCATGCATATCCACCAAACGCACGCGCGTTTCGGCTGGCAAAGAGTCGAGCAACGCATCAACCGCGCGAAAAGGATCGTCTGAGGCAGGCATAAATACACGGCCCATCAAATTGATCACCGCCACCGGCGTATTTCGAATCACTCCGGTCCACATCCCGCTACCGGGAGTATTCGGAGGATAGTTTGCCGGACGAATCAGTCGCGGTTGCTTGGCGATGTAGGGAATGGCCTCTTTCTTATCGAAGATGTGATTGCCCGAAGTCATCACATCAATCCCGGAGGCAAAGAGCTGTTCACACAACGACGGCGTCACGGAGAAACCGCCGGCGAGATTCTCGGCGTTCATGATCGCCAGATCGATATCGTGTTGCTCGCGCAAGTCCTGGATGCGCTCGAGCACTGCGATGCGCCCTGGCTTCGCTACCACATCCCCAATCATCAGTACCTTCATAAATAAATCCCAACAGAAGCCCGACCGTTAGGAAGGGCTACATCACGCGGCTGCACGCAAGTTTGCAGTCAAAGCCCGTTATCGTCGGGCCTCTGCCTTAGTTATCAAAACAAAAAAGCCGCAAATCGAAAATCGATTTTCGGAAATAGTGGCGAACTACTATTTACGATTCACGATTCACTATTTACGGTCGAGTTGGCAGGAGGGATATCCGCAATGGCCGTTCCGAAGCCGTAATTGAACCTGCATGACAGGTGGGTGACCTAATAATGCCGCAGCCTCTGGCAATTCTTAACAATGAAGAACGGCACTGGCAGCGGCTTCGGTCTCCCTAATCAACGGCGTTGGCTCAATCATCGTTACATCGGTGACGAGCCCCGCAGACGTTTCCCTCCGCCGCGGGCGATACTAGCACACCCCAAGCTCGAAAAGAAAATTCAGTAAACTTACGCTGAGCGTGCGCAAACTAGACGCCAAGTTTGTCTCCGGATGGCGGCAACTGGGCGTGGTTGTGCCTGCCGCAGAGAAGGCGTTGACGGGTCGACGCACTTCCAAAAACAGGAAATCTAGGCCGAAAATTGCGAAATTGACGTTGAGAGAAGGCGGGTCAAAGGGGGCCAAGCGAGACTCGGGCACTCAGCTGAAAACGATCTTCTCGGAAGCGCTTTTTCCCTGTTCGATGTTGCTGCGGACCTTCAACAAGCCGTCGAGCATTTCCGCACACTCAGCGCTCCGCGTCGCGAGTTGTGAATCAGCTTGCTCGTAGGTTTGCTTC
>JANLZV010000053.1:0-3356 GCA_031366425.1 Pyrinomonadaceae bacterium
CCTTGCGGCGAGCCGATCACTTTGGTGGCGACAATTTTGGCAACGTTTCCACGGCCGTCGGTACATGCTCTTCGCGACGGCCTTATCAAAGGCTCATGTCAGTAGGACGCGGAGAGATTACTATTAACTTTGCGACGGTCATCTCTCCTCCCAGAACAATCTTTTTTGTGTTTCTTCTGGATCTTGATAAACACCTCATTAGGAGACTGACGAGTGGTAGTGATCTAATCTCAATTCTTCGATAGCCCCAACGCCGCCGCTCCGAGAATTCGGTGAGAACCGTGTTCCTGCACGAAAACCACCGCGCGTAAGTTGTCACGTTGCCAGCCACCGGCTAGATTGACGGAGGGTTGTGCTTCAAAACTATTTCCATCGGTGCTGATCTGGCCCAGCACTACAAGACGACGAGTGACGGCGCTGTGTCTTAGGGAGCGGCCGGCGTTTTCACCGCGCGGTATCTCTGACCGAAGGTTGTTTTCAGTAATCGCCAGAAGTACGTCAACAACCTGGTCGACGGCGATCCGGGGTAGATCCTGGACGTGAATAGAGAGATTAACTTCGTTGTGGTTCGAACCTGGCGAAGCCACCACTGAAATGTTTGCTTTGGGAGACTGAGCCGCGTGGGCAATGGCTTCGCGTGCTTTGCTCATATTGCCGCCGGCGAATTCGTCGCGGCCGTCAACAATCATTTGCGGTGTATAGACGCCGTCTCTTCGGAACGCATCCGCGTACTCACTTTGGCGCTTGCTGAACTCGGGAGAAGAGAAGGGATCGATCCAGCCCAGATTATTCCAGTAATCGACATGCTCACCGAGCGCAATGATCTCAACTCCCTGAACCGGCTGAGTCTTATCGAGCTTGGCCAATACTTCATCAGCGGGCGGACAACTTGAACATCCCTCAGAAGTAAACAATTCGACAATGACCGGCGCTGAGCCTGGGTTGCGAGTCGCGGTGGTCGCCGACACTTCCTCCTTCGCTGACAGGTCACTCGCCTGCCGGCGTTGACTCTTCGTGGTTGTAAGGAAAATTAAGCCCGATACGATCAAGAATAGACCAATCCACAATTTCATTTTGTTCACCCCACAATTGATTGACGTCTCCCGACAAGCAGAATTGAGGAGATCGGCATTACCAGATGAAAAGAGCCTCATGCATCCGCCAATGGCGAGCTACGTCATGCCTACATTTTCTTGTTACCCTGCATCTTTTCCATTTTTGCCCCGGCCATGTGCTTCTTGTGTTTCCTATGTCGCCGTCTTCGATGCGACATTTTGTTGCCGGTCATTTTGTCGCCCGTCATCTTGTCCTGACCCATCTTGTCATTTTTCATAGTGTCCTGTTGCGCTCCGTTTCCATTCGGCGACAGAGGGTCGGCGAAGACGGGGACAATTGCTGTACAAGCCAACAAGGTGGCAGTAACGATGGCTGCACTTAACTTTCTTTTCAGCATTTCTGGTTTCTCCTTAGGTGTTTGACTAGGCACGGCGAAGCCCTCGCCGCGGGGATTCCGATTCATCACGCAGTGAGTTGTTCACCACCTATGTCAATACCCGATCCGAGTTGATCTATTCCCAGGCGCAGCATGGTCGCTGGGTCTAGGAAGTATTTCCTTGTCTTCAGGGAATAAATGCGACTGATTTACGCATTATCTATTTGGGGGAATTTTAACCGGTGGCTGCTGCAAGAGCTTGATGTCGCGCGAAGCAGTGTGCGGCCCCCGGTTAACTCCAGCGTTGGTCCCGGCCACCGTCCTTAGGAGTTGAGCCTGAACCAGAATAGCGCTATTTTCGGTGCTACGAGACATCGCTCATGATTGCAGAACAAACAGGTAACAGAAAGAACGGAGCGCCGCTGACTGCCGTGCAACGCGCCTTCTATTTTGTCTTGCCATTGCTGATCATCGTTGGAGCGCTCATCGCTTACAAGAGTTCAGCCGCACTGACGGTGATTGGGAAGGTATCAGCTACCGGAGTATTCACTCCGCGCGGTAACGTGATTCCGCGGGTCGGCGCTTCGGAAGCCGGGGTAGTAACGCGAACGCTGAACTATTTTCTTGTTATCTGGCCAGCGCTGCTCTTTGGCATTCTGATTAGTGGAGCAGTGAGCACATTTGTCTCGCCGCACTGGTTAGCGCGTTTACTGGGGAGGCGTTCGCTACGCTCACAAGCAATCGCTGGACTCGCGGGAGCGCCATTGATGTTGTGCTCCTGTTGTGTGGCGCCAATCTTTGCCAGCGTGTACGAGCGTTCCGCGCGGCTTGGCCCGTCACTCGGGTTGATGCTCGCCGCGCCCGCGTTAAATCCGGCGGCATTGATTCTCACTTTCATGCTCTTCGACTATAAAGTCGGGACGGTGCGCCTCAGCGCCAGTATCGCGGCAGTTTTGTTTACGGGAATGCTCGCCGATAGGATATTCGGCAGAACCAAAGTTCACTGTGACGTCGATGCTTGGCAAACAGAAGGCCGCCCGAAAGACTTCCTTCATTTTTTGCGCGCCTGCGCCCGAGTGTCGATGCGGTTGGTTCCGGTGATTGTGATTGGAGTGCTGGCTTCAATGATTATCGCTCAGATGATTCCGGTGCGGACATTCGATTCAACTGCCGCGAAACTCCTGGCGGTCATTGTTGTTGCCGCCATCGCTGTTCCGCTGGCGTTGCCGACGTTCTTCGAGATTCCGCTGGCTCTCATACTACTCGGGTCAGGAGCGCCAATCGGCGCGGCGGTTGCTCTACTGATCGCCGGTCCGTCCGTGAATCTTCCCTCGCTACTCACGATCACGAGGTCAACGAACTGGAAGGTCGCTGCCCTCGTTGCGGCATCTGTTTGGACTTTGGCGGTAGCCAGCGGAATATTCGTGAGCTTTCTTTAAACGCTTTTTGGTGAACGCTGCTGACATAATCTTTTCCTACTGAATGAGCATCGATCCCTCATCTAGTTCGCCGCCGATTAGGCCGAGATGTGCTCTCGCGTTAATGGCCAAGGTTCCGTTCGCCGGTACGGTAAAAACCCGCCTCACTCCACCTCTGAGTTCGGAAGAAGCAGCGAAATTAAGTATGTGCTTCCTTCGCGACATGACGACAAGCGTATCTGCTCTGACTGGCGATGGGACTGAAGGCGTGGTGCTGTACACCCCGGCCCACGCGGGAGCGTTGCTACATGGTCTGCTCCCCAACAGCTTCAAGTTGTTCGCTCAGAACGGCGAGACGCTCGGAGAACGACTAATCAATGCTGCCGCCGAACTGCTCAACAACGGATTCGAATCGGTTTGCCTGATTAACTCCGATAGCCCAACTCTGCCCGCTAAGATTTTGACAACCGCTGCGTCATTGTTGGCGCAGGAGGGAGATCGAGTCG